>JAGGZK010000023.1 GCA_021162065.1 Thermoplasmata archaeon | reverse complement strand
GACCTATAGATACAATACACATCACCATAGATAAAAGCAGGGAAACAAAACTCACCTTCAACCATGACGACCATCTCAACCCGGCATTGCAGAACGGCTATCCCGCTCCTCCCATAGCAGAAATCGTCTCCGTTTCCAATGGCGATATCCTTGGCAACACAGACTATCATTATGACCCCACGGACAGTGAGGCATATTTAAATGAGTTTTTCCACTGGGCGAATATAAGTTATGAAAACGGCGTTCTCACCATAAGAGGGAAATCATATGATCCCAAGCCCTACGGAAATGTGACAAGCATCCATGTATGGGTGGAGAATGAGAACGGCGATGTTGTCTTCTCTGCATGGAGAAACAACACCGAGATGTATTACGAGGGCGAGTGGACAACAGGAGAAAAGGCACTGAAGGGGAGAGGAGGTGCGCTCTACTACATGCCCGATGATTTTGAGAGAAATATATTGTGGGCATCCAACGGAAAGTTCACTGGTCAGGAGGATGTTATAAATGCCTTCAACGAGGGCTATGGATTCTTTTTCATGTCAGGTCACGGAAGCCCCAATGTGTGGGCAGATCATTATCCGGGCGTGCCGGGCAACAGACAGCACAGCAGCATCGTTGGGCTATATGTGACCACCCTACGACCCTGGTTCCCATATTTCAGCTTGCCCCTCTTTCCCATAGATACGCTTTCCAATGGAGAAAAGTTGCCCGTGGCGGTAATAGGGGGCTGCCACAATGCCCAGTTCAACGTCTCTGCCATTCCTGCGTTCCTCGACGCTTTCCAGTTCCTGCTTCCCATATTCCCCAACAAATATATGTGGACCTATGGGCAGCCGGTGCCGGAATGCTTCTGCTGGCGTTTGGTCAGAAATCCAAATGGAGGAGCGATAGCATCCATGGGCAATACTGGTCTGGGTTATGGAATGCCGGGCAGGGACTGCACAAGTGGAGGTGGCGACTCCTGGATAACCATAGAATTCTTCAGGCAGTACGGAGCGGAGGGACAGAAAATACTGGGAATGGCACACTCTCAGGCAGTGGCAACCTATGTCAGCACCTTTGATATGGGCGACATCGGCGCGGGGCATACCAAGACGGTGGAACAGTGGGTTCTGCTGGGTGACCCAAGTCTGATGATGGGCGGCTACAGCTGACTATCTCTTTACCTCCCATCTTTCCAGATTCAGCACCTTTGATAGGGTGCTGCCCCTCTTTATCTCCTCCCTTATTCTATTTTCCCTCTCCATCACATTTATGGCACGGTTGGCTATGGCATGCGCCTCCTCCTTCGGCACCACCACCACCCCGTTATCATCACCCACAATCCAGTCTCCCTTCCTGACCAACTGCCCCCCGCACATTATCTCGCAGCCTATCTCTCCATACCCCTTAGGCTCTCCCGCTTCCGAAACAACCTTCTTGGCAAAGACGGGAAGACCTATCTTCTTTATGATATGAATGTCCCTTACTCCCCCATCTATCACAATGCCGGCAATGCCCTTTTTAAAGGCACTCCATGTTGCCAGCTCCCCCCACACGGCTCTCTTTCCTTCCCCCGCCTCCACAACAATCACATCTCCCTTGCCTGCCATGTCAACGGCTTCCACCACCTTGGCCCAGTCACCATCCATGGTCTTTACGGTGATGGCTCTGCCAGCCATACGGGTTTTCTCGCTCACCGGGGAAATGTCTCTCATGGCCCCTCTATTATGCATGGCATCGCATATGTTGCATGTTGAAACTAAGGAGAATGCCTTTACCAGTTCATGGGCTCCATATTTTTTGAAGGATTTGCTTTTTATTTCCACCCCCTCCATTCCCTTCTTTATTAAAGATGTGGCTTCCACCACATTCTCGGCCTTTATTATTGCCCCTCCCACGATGACTATGCTTGCCCCCCTTTCCACCGCTTCCTTCGCCATGCCGGCGTTTATCCCCCCTGCCACCGCCACAGGAACGCCTGCCACCTCCAGCACCTCCTCCAGCATCGAAAAGGGATTCCGGGCCTTCATCTGCTCATCTATGGAGGTGTGAACACATATGTAATCTACTCCCATCTTTTCCACTTCCTCTGCCCTTTTTCTGACATCCTCCACATTCATCATGTCCACCATTACTTCCGTGCCATATCTTCTTGCTGCCCTTACCCCTTCCTTTATGGTTTCGTCACTCGCCACTCCCATGAGACATATGATGTCCGCCCCCGCCTTGGATGCCATCTCCACCTCTATGCCGCCGACATCCATGGTTTTCATGTCCGCCACAACCCTTCTGCCGAGTTTTTTCAATTCCGTGATGATATCCATTCCCTCAGATTTTATGAGAGGAGTGCCTGCCTCCAGCCAGTCCGCCCCACCTCTTATTGCCTCCTTTGCTATCTCGATGGCCCTGTGGGCATTTATCAAATCAAGGGCAACCTGCAATATTGCCATGAAACAAAAACGGGCAGGAATATAAAAAGATATTAACACACCGCCCTTAATTTTATGTGGATGATGAAACAAGAAGGATTATGGAAGAATTCGGCAACCTGATTGACGAGGAAACGGCAAAAATGCTGGCCATGGAAAAAAGGGGGGAGAGGAGGGGAAGCAGGATAAAAGAACTGAGAGAGGGCAAAACATGGCTTTATGGGGTGGTGGAGAAAATCGCAAAGGAAGAAAACCCGCTCCTCGCAGTTTTGGGAGATGAGACGGGGCACTGCATACTGAAAATATGGGAGGAGACATACGATATCACGGAGGGGGATGTGATAAAAATAGTGAATGCATGGGTGAAGAGAGGGATGAGGGGAATGGAGGTAAATGTGGGGAAATATGGGAGGATAGTAAAGATGGAGGGAAGCATAGAAACAAAAATAGTATTCGGAAAAGAGGAGGGACTTTTCAATCTCAGGGGTACTGTAGAAAGGATATATCCCACGCAGGTTTACCTCGGGAAGAATGAGACCTTTGTGAGAAAAATAATTGTTGACAGGGAAGAAATATATCTTCTGGATGAGATGGCGAAGGAAATGAACAGATTCAAGGAGAATGAGGAGATAGTCCTCCTCTGGCTGCATGAGAGAAACGGCAGGATATATGGGGATGAGGTGAGCATGATTCTAAAACCGGAGGAGTTTGAGAAAAGATATGGTGGAGAATGAGCACCAGTTTGTGAGAAAACTCGCCCAAATCCTGATGACCGGCAACCCCTAAATAATGGATTTCCTATTATGGGCATGAAGAGATTTCTCCCTCCGGCGGGGATGGCGATGCTTTTCATTGTTTCCCAGATAATAGCAGTGGTGGTGGCGCCCTCCTTCAAAGATGCCGGCATGGAGGCCTTTGATAACCCTGAAGACCCCATGAACATAGTGCAGATTTTTGCAATACTTCTGGTTTTTACAATTTTCATTCTTATAATTGCGAAGTACAGGGAAAAAATGGTGAAGTACATAATCCTCTTCTTCTTTTTCCTTGCATCCATCTCCATATTTCAGGGTTTCTTTTATTTCATAATTCCCTCTCTCTCCGCCATTCTGGCCATCGCAACCTCGATAATCATGATTGCCCTCCTGATATATCATCCGGAATGGTATGTGATAGATGCCTTCAGCGTGTTCATAGCAGGAGGAATGGCTGCCATCTTTGCCATATCCCTGGCGGTTGAATATATTGTGCTCCTCCTTATAGCCCTTGCCATATATGATGCCATCTCGGTTTACAGAACAAAGCATATGATAACCCTGGCAAAAACCATCACCTCCTCCAATCTTCCCCTCCTGCTCATGGTTCCAAAAAAACTCTCCTTCTCATACAGGAAAAGCAGCATTGAGGGTGAGGAAAGGGATGCGGTATATGTGGGCCTCGGGGATTTCATAATTCCGGGAATGCTGGTGGTGGCTTCCTATCTTGAAATGGGATGGCCTGGCTTTATTGCCACAATGTGTGGTGCTCTTCTGGGCTATGCCGTGCTTATGATTCTTATAGCCAGAGGACCTCAGCCGGGTCTGCCCTTCCTAAACGGATTTGCCCTTGCGGCCTATGGAATCGCTCATCTTTTATAGCCACATTTTTTGCATCTCACTCCATCCCTGAATTCCACCTCTCCCCCACATTTGGGGCATCTCACCTCTCTGGCGAGATAGGAGAGCCATGCCTCCTTCACCTCCTCCTCATCCGCATCCATGGCCTTCTGAAGTATTTCCCGTTCTCTACCATTCCTGACAAAGGGTAAAAAATCCTCGGCCTCAATTTTCCTCGCCTTCTCCACCTTAACCTTCATGAGAGGGGAAAGAAAAACCCCCGCCACAAATCCACCGAGATGGGCAGTGTGGGCTATGCCATCTGTGACTCCAGAGAGCGTATACAAGCTCTCAACTCCCGCATAAAGAAGGGCAACCGCCACTACGGGAAGACGGATAAATATTATTATGGGCATGAAGAGGGGCAGAACAATCTTTTTGAGCGGGTAAGACGCTGCAAAAGCCCCCAGCACCCCGAAGATGGCACCTGAAGCGCCTATCAGATATGAATCTCCGGGGCTGAGGAGGGAATATGCTAAGGTGGCAAAAAATCCCGTTATGAAATACACCAGTGCAAACCTTTTCCTTCCCACCTCATGTTCAAAGGGAATGCCTATGAAGAGAAGACCCAGCATATTGAAAAATATGTGGTAAAAATCGCCATGGAGAAACATGGATGTAAAAATGGTGTAGGATTTTGAGGTGAACAGATATGAAGGACGGAATGCAAGGTCGTTCAATGGAAGCTTATATAATGAAAGGAGAAATATCACCAGATTTGCGATGATTATGCTCTGGCAAACCGGAAATTTTTTCACTGCCGGGAGGGCCAGAAACATTAGTATCACTGCCACAATTATCCATGAGATGGCTTCCATTTTTTACCTCCTTCTGTATAAATATATGATTAAAAAGGTTGCTGCAAATATTATCACTATGGAAAAGTCATTTCCGCTCTTCTGAGTGCGCTCATATTCCCAGTCGTACCAGAAAATATTTTCAAAGTAACCTGCCACATCAGGATTTTCCACTATTATGCCCGCCTCCCTGTTGCACCTGACAGAGTTCTCTCCCCAGTTTATGGAGGATATCAGAACGTATTTCCCGTCCACCACCACCCCTTTGTTATGGATGTTAATGTTCTTCTGCAATCTCACCCTGATGCCCCTTTCTCTCAAAAATTTCGCCGTTTCGCCATTCATTATGGATGTGGTGTACCAGGGGTTGTTGTTGAGAATTACATATACGGCCACACCACTCTCGTTTTTCTCTATTAATTTTCTCAAAAATGGATTCATCCCTCCACTCCAGTCCTTATCTATATAAAGCTGCTCCACAAGTATCTCCCTCTCCGCCTTTTCCAGAAGATTCAGTATTTCCTCCTCTGCATTATCCGGGGAAAGGATAAGGGTGGCGTTGAATGATTCGTTGATATAAAGGGGGTCGAATCTCTTTACATAGTCCCCATGGGGAATGAAATGGGATGGAGAGAAATCTCCCGGTGGCATACCATGGGTGAAATTGCTGGCATTGAACGCAACGATATCCTGAAAGGAGAAATTGAAGTCGTAATCGAAAACTTTCCACAGAAAATCGGAAAGATTCTCACCCTCCAGTACAATCCCCCATTCTCTATTTCCATAGGAGGTATCAACAGGCACCCCTCCCATCCCCCAATTCGCCGATTCCACGATGCATCTCTCCCCATAGATAACATATTTGGCATGATTGTACCTGTATCTTTTATATATCCCTCTCTCCTCATCCCCCATCATATATCCAACGTTTCCCCTCTGGCTCAGGCGCCAGGCAATCCATCTCTCCTCCATGGGGATTCCACCTATTACATTCCCATCCAGCAACATTTTTATGCTGGCATTGCTGCCCTCCAGAATTTCAGCGATGAAGGGATTGGTGAAGGTATATAGATTTATGCAAATCTCATCTGCCTTTTCCATCTCCGAAGAAATTACTTTATAGGAGCAGTCGGGAGAGCAGAAGGCAATGCACCCATCCACCCTTCCGTGCCATACCCCAAAACTTGACTGGCCTATAACATATGTCCTGTTGTACTCCCACTCGTAGCTGGTGTTGGTATCCTCCCATCCATTTCTTTTCATCACCACACCCTCCCCAACAGGGTGGATGGCTTCCCCCATCCATCCTTCATGGAAGAAGGCGTTTCCATACACCACCACATCTATGGTGTGGTTGTATGCATCCTTAATACATACAACACCCCCATCATTTGCCATTACAAATCTTCCCTCCCTTATCATGTCGGGGATAGAAGAGCAGTCATAATACTCATAATCTGGTGCAAAACCGGTTTCAAATTGAAAGGAGGAACCATTCTGGGTGACATAAACACTTTCTCCAGGACCAAGAATGCAGAAGGGAAATATGACTTTATTCTGTTCATCCACTCTTTTCCATGGGGTGGTGGTGAGGTAGTATCCTTCAAGATTTATGCTCCTTGCCCCCACATTTGTTATGGCGATGTATTCATTATTTCTATGGGGTCTTGCATGATAATATACTTCCGTTATGAGCAAATCGCTACCCTTCCATGCTTTAAGAATGGTGATATTGCATCTCGCATAGTTATTCTCCTCCCTTTCATCCGACACATGGGCGATGATTACATGCTCCCCTGCTTCTACACCGCTTGTGTCCCATTTTATGGAAGGAATGCGATAGTGGGATATGGAAGCGTATGTCACTCTTGCTATCAGATGTTCTGCATCCGTGACATCGAGATAAAAGGAAACGGCAAAGGGTGTGCTGTTTTCCGCCAGATTTTCCACCCTAGCCCTTATTTCCACGATTTCGCCTTCTATAGCAACCTCTCTATCTGTTTTCACCCATTTAAGCGAGAGGTCAGAGGAAAAGATGGCATTTGATGGATATAGCAGGAATATGGCGACAATAACAGTAATTATTGCCCAGCCCCTCATCATTGTTTTTGTCCCATAATAAGAAACAGGATGGCGAGGAGGAGTATAATGAGCCCAAAACCTGGAGATGAATTGGATGGCAGGTGAATCCCCTTCTCATCAATCTCGATGGTTGCATGTGTGCCCTCAAACACAATCACCCTGCTGTTGCCGCAGGCAGTTAGGGCAACTTCGTTATAACCGGGGCTGAGAGGAGTATCGAGAACATATTTTTCACCTTTGGCAAGCATTATTCTCTCACTCTTCCAGTTGTTAATGGTGAGATTTACCTCCACATTTTCATCACATCTGTTGATTATCTCCAGTTTTCCATCACTCTCATTAATCTCTCCCTGGAGGCCATCGACCTTTATCACCCGCATACTCTCGTTTTTTTGCATATCATAATCCATCACCTGCAACTTTACCACATAATAGCCATTGCTGCCATACGTCCATTCTGCTTCGGGTTCAAAGGAGGAAAAATCCAATTTTCCATCTCCATCAAAATCCCATGAATAGGAGCGAACGTAGCCATCCGGGTCATAACTTTTGCTGGCATTAAAAAGGTATGTTGCATTCTTTTTCTCTATCTCAAACCTTCCCACAGGTTTGATGAAGTGATCCACCACCACAATCTTATGGAACACGACGTCTCCGTCGCCCGCAGGGGGGGCGCTGGAGGCCTTGGCAAGGAGTTTGGCGTTATAGGTGCCCGGTTTGTTATATACATGGTATACCACGGGGGTGCTCACTATCTTATCATACTTTCCATCTCCATCAAAGTCCCAGAAATAGGTATCTATGGGATATTTGGAGTTGGATTTGGAGGCATCGAATTTTATTCTCTGGCCCACCAGTACATTCCCATATATAATTTTGCCATCGGGTGTTCTCATGTAAATCTGTCTTCCATTCTCATCCCATATGGTGAAAACAGCATCCACTCTTGCATCTATGAGGGGGACGAGAAGCACCAATGCCATCATTATCGCCATGAGAGCATATTTCACAAGTTTAAACAAAAGAATATTTAAAATAATATCGGACGACCTGATAAAAGTTTTAAAATCAAAAAATTTTACATTAAATATTCAAAATATTGATAAATTATTCAAAATTAAAATTTTTTATTTTCATTTTTTCCATTGTTCTAAATTTGATTCATAAAGTTTATAT
>JAGGZK010000025.1 GCA_021162065.1 Thermoplasmata archaeon | reverse complement strand
TCCCTGCCCGCCATATAAGCCAGATTATAATGTAGGAAGCAAGCAGCGGAATGAAAAAAATCCAGTTTCCATAAAAGGAGAAGGTAAAGAAAAGCAAGCCCAGAAAAATCATGGATAAAGTTAGGAGGTTAGGGATTTCCTTTGTTTTTATGTCTGTGTAAGAGGCAATGATGCTTCCGGCAAGGGCAATGGAGAGGGCAATGATGTTTAATTCCATCATTCTATCAGTGCAGATGGCTCCTCGCCTCCATGCCAGCTCATTCTCGGGCGAATTTTTATAACATGCACCGCCTCCGATGTATCATCTATAATCAGGGCCACACCCTTTTGTGTTCCTATTTTTTTCACCGCCTCACCTATACTCTCCTGCATGTACGTGGGCCTCACTCTATTCAGAGCATTTATATCTTCATGGGCTGTAAGGCGATGAGATATTATTATATCGCTATGGGAAAGCACCTCCTCGTCCAGAGAACTGGGGCGCTGCGTTGCCAGCAACAGAGAGACGCCCGGCTGCCGCCCCTGCCGCATCCACTGTCTTATCAGCACGTCCTTGGCTATGTTGTGCTCATTAGGAAGAAAAACATGTGCCTCATCTATTGCCATCCAGGTTAGAGGGATGCTTTCCTGCTCAACATCATGCCCCTCCATCACCGCCTCTTCATATTTTTTCCTTTCCCTTACCCTTCCCTCAAATATCTTTCTTCCAAGCAGGGCAACCACCACAATTTTGAGTTCCTCTGGATATGCGCTTACATCCAGCACCGTTGTATGACCGCCTTTCACTATTTCCGTTATTTTAACTCCTTCCCTATCAAATATCTGCCATCCCTTCGCCATCTGTAACAAATTTTCCGCCACCACCCTCACTTCCTCCTTTAGACGGTTGTTTTCTCTTATAAAATCAATCATTTCATCTATGGAATAGTCCCCCTTTTCCTTTAACTCGTTCACAGCCCCTCCTATGGCGGCGGCTATATAACTGGTGGGAGAAATATTGAAGAGTTGTGCCCAGTGATACGGCTCAAGCTCCGATGTTTTAATCAGAAGGGGATGAGCGTCGATTCCCTTTCTTCTATACTCCTCCACATTTTCCGGGGAAGAGAATATGGTGATACGGAAACCCTTTGCCTCCCTCCCCCATCTTTCCAGCTCCTCCTTCTGTTTTCTGTTCGGATAATAAAGCGTCCAGAAAATTCCCAGTGTATCAACAACAACAATCCCTATATTCTTTCTTATCTCATCCTCCAGAAGCATCATCTCCTCCACAAATACTCCCATGGTGTAGGATTTTCCATATCCCCTCTTCCCGCATATGGTAATGACATGGGGTTTGAGTCCATCAAGATAGACACTGGAGCCAAGAGAGCCGTCGAGGGCATAATATCGGCCTATATTGAGAGCTCCTTCTCCTCTTTTTTCCCTTCTCCCCAGAACATATATCCTCTCGGAAATTGATGCCTCCCTTTCGCCTTCCATCTCCATCGAAAGATATATAGTATCTTAATTAATTAACTTTTGCTTATGAATTGCAGTTACTCTACCAGAAAAGAGGGGGACAGAAGAGTATTGCTGATTGATTGTGAAAATTGTGAGCATTCTTCCACGCTTATGGATAAAAACTGCAGAAAAAATATAATATCCATTCTTGCCAGAGAGGCGGAAATAGGCAGGGTTGTGCTCCACCATCCGTTTGTGAAGGTTTTTGATGGCTCCGCTCTGGAATTTCTAAAAAATCTCGCATCCTTTATGGAGGACATTAATTCCTTAGATGTGGGAGATGGAGAGGGAAAATGCAAAGGTTGTCTTGATGAGAGAAAAAAGAGAATGAAAGAGATTTCAGAGATGAGCAAAGAAGATCCCATCCTTGCCTACATGAAAATAAAGGAGGAAATAAAGGAACAGAGAAAGGGTGTTAAAAAGAAACCTGTAATAATCAATGGAGAAAGAAAGGGAGATTGCAATTCATGCATACGCCATTATTTAAACACTCTTGAAGAGATAATAAGAAAGAATCATCTGGAAGAGAAAATAGACGAGAAAAGAAGCAGCGAATCCCATTACATGTATGACCTGCAGCCCTACATACGTCCCATTTTCTTCGATACCTACATCCATCTCTCCCCGCCTCCGGATGCCGTGTTTATAAAAAAATATGAAATAGAGCGAAAGGGGGGAGGCGGGCTGAGTATATCCCTCTATTCCCTTTCAACCCGCCCCGAAAAGATGTATTTTGCCATCCCGCCCGAGTATAATCTCTCTCCGGAGGAGTTGAAACTTCTTCAGAAGGTGAAGGAAAGGATGGCCCGTCACCGGCCCCGCGACTCCTCCTTCATGGAGCCGGAGACAGCAAGGGAGTATTTCATGAAATTTGCAAGAGACAGCATAAAGAAGATTGCAGAGGAGGAGGGAATGCATATCGAGATGGATGAGATGGAGATTCTGGCGGACATATTCGCCAAATATACTGCAGGCCTGGGTTTGCTTGAAGATCTTCTCATGGATAAAAATATCCAGGACATATACATCAACGCCCCTGTTTCCAACAATCCCATCCATATTGTATGGAATGGGGAGGAATATACATCCAATATCTATTTTTCAGAGCAGGACGTGGAGGCATTATCATCCCGTTTCAGAAGCTTGAGCGGGCGTCCCTTTTCGGAGGCGGCTCCCATACTGGATATGGGGCTGGAGAGATATGGTTCAAGGGTTGCTGCCATATCAGCCCCTCTTACACCCAAGGGAGTGGCATTTGCAATAAGAAGGCATAGCATGACTCCATGGACTCTGCCAAAACTTGTGTCCTACAACATGCTTTCTTCCAAAGCAGCCGCACTGCTCAGTTTTCTTGTGGATGGACAGGCAACCATTCTCATCGCTGGGAGTAGAGGCGCCGGAAAAACATCCCTCCTCTCCTCCCTTATTCTTGAAATACCCCAAAGATACAGGATTCTTACCCTTGAGGATACTCCAGAGTTGCCCGTGGATACCCTTCAATCTCTTGGTTATAAAATTCAATCTCTAATTACTCAGCCCATAACAGCAGGGGAGGGAGGAGGCGGAGTGGCTCCTGAAATTGCTCTTCGTACTGCACTTCGTCTTGGAGAGTCGGTGCTGATTCTTGGAGAGGTGAGGGGGGAAGAAACGAAGGTTCTGTTTGAGGCGATGAGGGTTGGGGCGGCTGGCAACGTTGTTCTTGGAACCATACACGGAGCCACCACAAGGGATGTTTTCGAGAGGATAGTTTACGATATAGGAGTCACTCCCACATCCTTTAAAGCCACAGATGCAGTAGTGGTGGCTGCCCCCATAAGGATAGGGGGAGGAATGGAGAAAAGGAGGAGAGTGATTCAGATTTCTGAGGTGTCGAAAGCAGGATGGGGAAAGGATGTGGACCCGGACAAGATATTTGCAGATATGATGATTTACAATGCGGAGAGAGATGTGCTGGAAGCCACGGATTTACTGGATATGGGTCAATCGGAGGTTATAGGAAGGATAGCCAGAGAGTGGGGAATAACCATAGAGAAGGCCATAGAGAACATTTCCCTGAGAGCAAAGATAAGGGAGGAGATGGTTAAACAGGGGAAGAAGAATGCTGAATTGCTGGAGGCAAGGGCGGTGAGGGATGCAAACAACGCGTTCTGGATGCTCATCGAAGAGAGTAAGGAGGAACATGGTTCTCCCGATTATGAATATGTGGAAAAGAAGTGGATGAAATGGTATCGTGATTATGTGAAGAGAATATGAGCACGGAATTTGAGAGATGGTGCAGGTGGGCTGTGAAGCATTTCTCATGGGTGGTGGGAGACATCAAAAAATTTTCAAGGAAGGCCAATGCTTCTGTTTCTCAGGAATTCCTTGATTCTCTCAATTTTACAGGCCTGGAAGTGGAGCCATATGAGGTTCTTCTGTTTTCATATGCAGGTGCGGTGATTGCCTTCCTTTTTGCTTTACTTATGGACATTCTCATCCTCTCCTTCTATGGCTTTTCACCCGGAAATATGGGAATTTTCACCATATTGCTGATTGTTGTAACAACTCTGGCACTTCCTCTGGTTGCCCTTCAGCTTATAAGTGAGTATCCAAAAACAAAGGCAAGGCATATGAAGATTCATTCTCTGGGGGACATACCGGAGGTGCTGAGTTACATAGTTATGTATCTTAAACTCATACCGAATCTCGAAAATGCCTTCAGATTTGCCGCAAGGGAATCAAAAACATCCCTGGGCAGGGATTTGAGAAAACTGATGTGGGACCTGGAAGCAAGGATACACCGGAGCATAGATGATGCCATCACATTCTTCGCTGAATCATGGGGCAAATGGAGCGATTATTTAAAAAGGGCTCTCCATCTGGTGAGGAGTTCTGTCCATGAGAGAAACGAAGGGGAAAGGACTCTCACACTCGACAGAAGTCTGGATGTGGTGCTTGAGGGAACAAAATCCACCATGATTGATTTTGCCAGCAAACTGCATCAGCCAACACTGGTGATATATTCAATGGGTGTTATGATACCTCTAGCCCTCATAGCAATGCTGCCCGCCGCCTCCATGGTGGGGCTGCGCCTCTCCATATTTCACATATTTCTTATCTACGATGTTATCCTGCCATTGGTTCTCCTGCTGTATATAAGAAAAATTCTTATCTCAAGGCCTGCCACCTTCAATCCACCGGTGATTCCTGCAGAGCATCCCGCCCTGGAGAAGATAAATAAGAGGGCAAATGCAGTGGTTGCTTCCGTGATGGGAGGGATTGTGGCCCTTCCCGGAGTCGTTTTTCTCCTTCTCCCTCTATTCCCCCTGAGAGGAGGGATCATGGACTTCTTTGTAAAGCCGGCGAGCGAGGGAGGTATAAATGCCTATTTTCCTGTGACTCTCTTCATATTATGGGGCATAGCGGCGGGCGTTTCCATTTACTCCCTCAGAACCTACACGGCATACAAGAAAATAAGGGATGAAATAAGGGAAATGGAGCAGGAGTTTGCCGACTCTTTATATGTGCTGGGCAAAAGGATAATGGAGGGAAGGCCGGCGGAGGAAGCATTCATGTATGCATCCAAGGCACTTGAGGGTTCCAGAATGGGAGAGGTCTTTGGACAGACGGGATACAATCTTCTTTCCATGAGAATGAATACCGAAGATGCTCTCTTTGATAAAAAATTTGGCTCCCTGAAGCATGTTTATTCTGATAGAATAAGGGCCATAATGCGTCTGTTCGTGGAAGGTGTTAAGAAGAGTTATGTGGCGGCGGGAGTGGCAATAGTCAAGATAGCAGATCATTTGAAGCAATTGCAGGAGGTGGAAAAGGGTATTAAAAACGCTCTGGGTGTGCTCACCTCCACACTGAGAACAACAGCCACCGTCTTTGCGCCCATGATTGCCGGCATCACCCTTGGAATAACGAAACTGATAACCACTGTTCTTGCCGGCATAGATTTTGAGATGATAAGTGAAAAAACCAGCGAAAGCATGTTCGGCATAGAGGTTCATTCCATAGAGACCGTAAGCCCTGAAATTTTTGTTCTTGTGATAGGCATATACATTCTCCAGCTTGTTTTTCTCATGATAAGATTTGCCAACGGAATAGACGAGGGAGACGACAGAATTCAATACATGTATTCTCTCGGCACTTCATTGCCTTCAGCCATTGCCCTCTTCAGCATTGTAACCATATTCGCCATGATAATTTTTCAGGGAATGGCTCCCTGATGAACCACCTTCCTCTCCGATAAATCCTCCACATTTATCTCCCTTATTTCAAGCGTGTCATCCATATCCAGCATGTTGAAAGAAGGATAGGATTTCCCCTTAAGACGGCGGGAGCAGGCGGTGCCGGCGGTTACGAAATATGTGTTCTCCAGTTTCCAGACCCAGGGAAGATGTTTGTGGCCCGAGAGAATCACATTGACCCCATTTTTAATGCACAGGTGAAGGATGTCTCCAGCATCTATAAGGATATTTCTCTCCCTACCCGTGCCGGGGATGGGGATTATATGATGATGAAGGGCAATTATTTTTATTGCCCCCTCTCTCATATTTTCCTCAATCCTATGATAATTCTCTCTGCCTATATGGCCCTCATCTATATCCGGCTCGCTTGAATCCATGCCCAGTATCACAACATCTCCCTTCCTGTAAAGAGGATATCTTGTTCCAAAAACTTCCTCAAAAATCTCATACCCTTTATTCCTTGCATCATGATTGCCGGGCACCACAAGTTTTTCTCCTTCTATTTGCGAGATGAATTCCATGGCAATATCATATTCATGAATATATCCATCATTTGTTATATCTCCGGTTATCACCACAACATCAGGCGATTCCTCATCCAGTTTTTTCATGAGGTTGTTGCCCCATGCCTCCACAAAATTTTTTCCGGGAAGATGTAAATCCGAGATGTGGGCGATTCTCATCCTCGCCTCACCTCCACCTCCTTCAGTTTTCCTCCCCCGATAAGAAATTCCACATCCATGAATTTCTTCAGCAGCCACATCTCCGTTTCTGCGTGTTTGCTTATTTCCCTGCATTTAAATTTTCCTTCGCCGGCAATGGCCATATAGGGAAGAATGTTATCCACCCCGTGCACATCCAGATCTGCACCGCTTTTGATTTCCGCAATTATTTTTTCCGCCGCCTCCCTGCCCACCTGCTCCGCTCTTTTGCCCCGCTCACCCAGACAATCGCCTCCGAGATGCTTTCCTCTCGTCCATAACACAATGCCGGTGCCCGGTGATGCGGAAGAGGTTTCCTCAATAATGATGTCAGCATCCATTCCATTCTCCTTCAATTTCTCAAGGGCGGCATTTCTGATTCTCTCTGCTATCTCCACGGGAAGGTTGGATATATTTACTATGCCTTCCACCCCCTCCACATCTCCGGAAAAGGAAGGGGTATGCAGCATCCTGCATGGCTTTACAAAAATCTCCACCTCGCCCCCTCCGGCGGGATAATATCCGCGGCTGTTCAGATATGCCTCCACTTCCACACCCATTTCTTTAAGCATCGGAAGAATAACATTCTGAAAATAGTCCCAGGGAGGAGCCCACTTCACATCCGTTCCCCCGCGAATGAGCAATCTTGTCTCTCCCTTCGCAAAAATGGACGGAATAAGGCATGCCTGAAGGACAAGAGTTATGCTCCCAGCCGTGCCCACATCCAGTTCAAACTCCCCTCCCTTAAGCTCTCCGGGATGAAACTCCAGGGATGTGGAACCCATTTCAAGTCCTTTTACCTCGGCATTGCATAATTTTGCCACCGCCTCCACCGCCACCATGTGCTGCCTTTTAAGGCCGGGGGTGGGACGGTTTGCCCTTATGTTCTTTATTCTGATACTCTTTCCCGTAAGGGCAGCCATGGCAACGCTCATTCTCAAAATCTGCCCTCCACCCTCTCCATATCCTCCATCTATTTCAATCATCCTTCAAGATATTCCAGAAGTATATTTAAAGCTGCGTTGGCAAAACTTTCCTTATTCTCCTCTCTCTCGCCCTTAAAAACAAATTTTTTCACGATGGTTTTTTCAGGGGATGAAAGGGATGCATATACAAGCCCCACAGGTTTTGTGGGCGTTGCGCCTCCGGGCCCTGCTATGCCCGTGGTGGCTATGGCTATGTCCACATCCAGAAGTTTTCTCACGCCATTGGCCATTTCCCTTGCCGTCTGCTCGGAAACGGCTCCATATTCTCTTAGCGTCTCCTCCCTCACCCCGAGCAGCTTCATCTTAACTTCGTTGCTGTAGGATACAACACCTCCTTTAAAATATTCCGAGCTGCCGGGCACATTAGTGAGTTTATGGGCTATGAGGCCACCGGTGCATGATTCTGCTGTTGCAATCCATAACCCCTTTTCCTTAAGCAGGGATGCAATTCTCTCCAGCATGAAAATATAGTGGGAAGTATAGATAAAGATATCTCAAATTTTGCGCCTCACAAACTTTTAAACTCGCTTGCCATTTTGAAACAATGAGGTTCATCATATTTGGAGCTGGAGCCATGGGCTCATTATTTGGAGGTTTACTGTCAGCAAGGCATGATGTTCTTCTGGTTGGGAGAGAGGAGCATATGAAAGCCATTGAGGAAAACGGGCTTAGAATAGAGGGAATAACAAATGGCATTTTTTATCCCAAAACAAAATGGGATGGAGAGAGATATGATTTTGTCATACTCACCACAAAATCCTATGATACAAAAAAGGCGGTGGAGGAGATATTGAAAAAATTTGGGAAAATGCCGGTTCTTTCCCTCCAGAATGGGTTGAGGAATGAAGAGATAATAGCAGAGATTATGGGAAAAGAAAATGTCATTGGCGGCGTCACAAGCCAGGGAGCAACCTTTCTGAAAGCAGGGAAAATACATCATGCCGGGAAGGGAGAGACGATAATAGGGGAGATGGACGGAAATATAAGCGAGAGGGTAAGGAAGATAGCGGAAGCATTCAATGAATGCGGGATAGAGACAAAGGTCAGCAAGAGAATAAAGGAGGATATATGGCGGAAGGCTGCCGTCAATGCCTCCATAAATACCATCTCATCCCTTCTGAGGTGCAAAAATGGCTTTCTGGTGGAAAATGAAAATGCGATGAAAATGCTGAGGATGGTGTGCGGAGAATGCATTTCCATAGCCAGGAAGGAGGGATTCGACATAGAGGACGCCATGGAAAAAACCGTGGAGGTGGCGAAGAGAACAGGTAAAAACATTTCTTCAATGCTCCAGGATTTAATGAGAGGAGGGAGAACTGAGGTGGAGGAGATAAATGGAGAGTTTGTGAGGACGGCAAAGAAACATGGAATGGAGGCAAAAATAAATGAGTTTTTAACTCTCGCCATAAAGGGAATGGAAAGTGTGCGGCATCTGGGTTGGCCTTACGATCATGAGTCACGCAGGGGCCCGTAGATGCCGCTGTGGCTCCATGCTTGCACCCCCAATCATGCTTTCATGGAGGCCTTCGGATGGAGCAATGATAAATGTGGCATGGAATAAAAGCTTTGGGATTTTTTGGAGAAAAGAAGAAGGGATAAGTAAAGAATGGAGGGGTGATGAGAATTTTGCCTTTCCTTCATTCACTTCTTTGTTGATTCTAGATTTTAATAACTAAAAGAAAAGATTTATAAAAAAGACAAAGTTTATTATTTTTAATGCAGGAAAAAATATGGGTGATGCTTCTACTTACTCTCGCCATAATTTTGGTTCCCGTGGGTGAATCTGTCTCAAAAAATTTAGATGAGGATGCATATCATAACATATCCATCATGACATATGGCTCTGCCCATAATTTTAAGGTGGCGGGCTTCCATAGAAATTGCTGGGGAAAAGGAAATGACAGCTATGTTCTCATAGTTTATTATGGTCCCTCCTTGCTGCCAAGAAAGTGCAAAATATGGAATGAGAGTATGGAGGAATGGATAGATGTAGTTGGAATGGAGATATACAACTTCTCTGGCTGGATGATATATTTCAACAGCATTTTCTTCCAACCATACATTGTGTTTGTATATGGAAAATGTGATGAGTTAAGAACATTTCATGTAAGGACCACAAATTCGCCATAAAAGATTTAAATGAATATGGATATTACAGGGTGTGGGAGCATGGTGTAGCCAGGGATCATAGCGGGCTCCAGTTATGGGGATGATTAGAAGAGGGTCATCCGATGTATGAAGAATAACTGGAGCGATGACCCGTAGAAGAGACCCGCTGACCTGGGTTCAAATCCCAGTGCTCCCACTACTCTCCATAAAGTGATGAAAATGGCTGATGAAAAAATCAAGATAGGATGGAAGATGGGGCTTTCGCTCCTTTTCATACTGATAGGCATAATATTATACCTTGCCTGGGGGATAACCTATGGCGTATGGGCAGATGTGGGCATCTACTCCATCACCATCTTTTTCCTAGCAATAGGCATCATAGGGTTTCTGCTGGCAAGAATGGAGCAGTAGAAAATTTTCTGGCAGATTCCTCAAAATACATACCTTTATATAGTATGCCATCCTTGTAGGGCAGGTAGTAAAATGGAAGGAATAGTAAAAAAGTGGATGACCTCTTACGGGTTCATCGAAGTAGAAGGAATGGAAAAAGATGTGTTTGCCCATGAATCGGATGTGAAATCCAGCAGGGCACTGAAGGTCGGAGATAAGGTAAAGTTTGATGTAAAGGACGAAGCCAGAGGACCAAAAGCAATAAACATTGAAGTAGTGGAATAAACTCCACTCATCTTTTCCCTTTAAAATTTTAGATTTTTATTTTTGTTTTCTTTTCACTTTCTGCAGTTCTTGCATTTTGAAAATTGGAAGGATTATAGACAAAAATGCAGGAGTGGGCTCGGGGAGATTTGAACTCCCGACCTTCGCCTCGTCAAGGCGACGTCATAACCCCTAGACCACGAGCCCATGCCAAGAGAATATCAAATCTGTTTTTAAATGTTTTATCGTTGGAAATGGAGGTTTTCATATACTGCCTCTTTAATGCAGTTTTTAGGCATTTTATCTAAAAACATTCATATCATGCACTCCATATTTTATTCATAACACATGAGTGATATTCTTCTTTTTGATGAAATAGGAAAAGAATGCAGTTGTTTTTAAGCCTCATTTTCTATTTCATCAAGAATTTTCTTTACTTTTGGTTTTAATTCTGGTAACCGCATATGAATTGTATCCCAGACAAGTTTCGTATCAATACCAAAATAGCCATGAATAAGTCGATCTCTCATCCCGGCCATTTCTTTCCATGGTAGCGTGGGATGTTTTTCTTTTATTTCATCTGGTACATTTTTAGT
>JAGGZK010000045.1 GCA_021162065.1 Thermoplasmata archaeon | reverse complement strand
TCCATATCGAGCCTTCCAAGATTTTTTATTCCCCTTGCCTCAACATCTATGCTGAATCTGCTTCCCGCCGGCAGGATGTAAGTTCTGGTGTAGTAGGGAATGACAGGCCTGTTTTCAGAAATCAGCACGGAATAGTTCTCCTTCAGAAGAGAATGGAAGTCGATGTTTTTTGCTTCCATCGCCACTTCCTTCTTAACATCCACGTTGCTGAAGGTCGCCATCGCTCCAAAAGCAAGGAACAAAAAAGCCACAAATACTGCCATTGACTTCATGGAAGTATATGAAAAAGATGTTTTTAAATGTTTCAGGAGAGGCGCAAAAATGATAAAAGAGGAGAGAATTACATATATGCTTCATGATAACTCTTCTCACGGGAGGCGGGGAGGCGTTGACTATGAAACCTTCAAGGTGAAAACATCCGATGGATGGGAGCTGGCTCTCCGCCGCTATATGCCACATGGCAGGGTTGCCGCCAATCCTGTGGTGCTGTGTCACGGGCTGGGAGCCAATGCCTATGTGATGGATTTTGGCAGGCCGGGAAGCAAAAAATGGGAAAGGTACAGCCTTGCCCACTATCTCTATAGCGGAGGAGACGGCGACTTAAAATTTGAGGTGTGGGTGGCTGAGTTGCGGGGGAGAAATGGAAGCGCCACCTTTTCTCCTCTTCTCCATCCCAGAAAATACAACTGGTGCATCGATGACTACATCGAGAAGGATATGCCGGCCATAATAAATTTTGTCAGAACTCATGGCAGGAAGGGAGGAAGGAAGCCGCGCATCTTCTGGGTGGGTAAGAGCATGGGAGGAATGATTGCATATGCCTACGGGGAGGAAATGAAAAAGGATTTTGCAGGCGTTGTAACTCTATCCTCTCCCGTTGCCTTCGAGTATATGGGCAATGAATTGCCCTATCTCCTCAAAACCCTGAGAAGGGCCTATCCCAGGAGGAGAGGCGTGCCTCTCGCCTGGCTGAGATGGGTCAGGCGACTGGGCATGATGGAGGCACTCAAAAAAATGATGGCCAATCAGAAAAACATTGCTCCCAGCATACTGAAGGATTACATTGAGAAAGGGATGGACAACATAATTTCCTCCCGCGTTTTCTCGCATTTTGGGATATTTTTGAATCATCGCAACTTCTGCAGATATCCCCGCAACCCCTGGCTCTATGACGCCTTCAGAAGCATTCCCATGCTGGAAAGATATTTCGCACCCCACAGCTACAAATACAATCTGAGAAAGTTTGATACCCCTCTGCTCGCCATCGCCGGAGGAGGAGACAGGACGGCCCCGCCTGAGGAGGTGAGATATGCCTATGAGAATGTGGGGAGCAGGGACAAGGAGTATGTGATTTTCAGAAAAGGAGAGGAAATCCATGGAATAAAATGCAGGGCCGACTACGGCCACATGGACCTCACGGCAGGCAGAAGGGTGAGGGAAGAGGTGTACCCTGTAATATACAGATGGCTCGTTAAAAGGACAAGAAAGAGAAGATGATGCACCCCTTTCCCTGTGGCAAAATATAAGTATATCTTCACAATCCTGATTTTATGAATATCACCATCGAAGACCTGAATAGTGTGCCTGTGGAGAAACAGAAGATAGAAATCGTGGAGAGGAAGGGCGTTGGCCATCCCGACTCCATCGCCGACGGTCTGGCGGAATCCGTTTCAAGGGCGTTGTCAAGGGAATATCTTCAGAATTTTGGATACATTCTGCATCATAATACTGACGAGTGCCAGATTGTGGGCGGCCAGTCGGAACCGGAGTTCGGAGGCGGAGTCATTCTCTCCCCTGCCTACATTCTCCTTGTCGGAAGGGCCACCGCCGTTTATGAGAAAAGGAGGTTGCCCATAAGGGCCATTGCTGTAAGGGCCGCCCATGAATATCTGGAGAAGAATTTCAGAAATCTTGATGCAGACACGGATATAATCATAGATTGCAAGATAGGGGAGGGGAGCTATGACCTGAGAAGCGTTTATGATCCAAGAAAAATGCTCGCCAACGATACTTCCATAGGCGTCGGCTATGCTCCATTCACCGAGACGGAAAGACTAACGCTTCAGATGGAGAGATACATCAACATAGACATGAGAAACAAGTACAAGGAGATAGGAGAGGACGTTAAAGTCATGAGTTCGAGAATAGGGAATGAGATAAGCATCACCGTTGCCATGGCCATGGTGGACAGATACATTCCGGATGCGGACCACTACATAAGCGTTAAGGAGGAGGTGGCAGAGCAACTGCTGGATTTCGCCTCCCGCCACACCGACAGGGATGTTAAACTCCAGATAAACACCGCCGATGACGTGGAGAAAAATGTTTTCTATTTGACTGTCACGGGTTTAAGCATGGAGAACGGCGACGATGGCTCTGTAGGCAGAGGAAATAGGTTGAACGGGCTCATAACACCGAACCGCCCCGCATCCATGGAGGCGCCGGCGGGCAAAAACCCCGTTACCCACGTGGGTAAGCTGTACAACATCACCGCTGGAAGGATAGCTCAGGACATAGTAAGAAACTACGAGGTGGAGGAAGTATATGTGAAGATGCTTTCCCAGATTGGAAGGCCCGTTGTTGACCCACTCAGTGTCGGAATAAGTGTTGTGGGCGGAAAGGTTGATTCCGGAGTGGAGGAAATAGTCAGGGAAAATCTGGAAAAAATACCCCAGATAAAGGACGACATCCTCGCAGGAAGAATATCGGTGTTCTGATATTCTCCCTTCCATCCTTTTCCTTATGATTGAGTTAAACTTACTCTAAGAGTGAATGTTGGATTATGTAGAATTTAATCTTCTCTATAAACATTTGGTAAATATTTTTTCTCTCCTTCTAAAATTCCTATTACAAAACCTCCGGTGGCTATTGTTGCAATGAGTATGTCAAAATTAAGAAGTTTTAAGAAAAATAAAAATGCACCAAGAATGAGAAATGCAGATGCAAGCACTCTTTCCTTTCTTCCACCTGTTGTCAGCCATTTCTTTTTATCTTTAAATAGATGGAGTCCATTTTTCTCTTTCTTCAAAGGCCATAAGGGCCATATCCCCCAAATTGTGAGGCTGTCCATAAGGAGGTGACTTAGACCACCAAGCAAAAAACCTAAACCCAACTCGATACCAACCAGAGGATCTGAGTTAATAAAAAATATTAATAGGATTGCTGAGATGGCTATAAGAACCCATATGTTATGGAGTAATTTTCTGTGGTATCGCCTAACAGGTTTTGCAATATCAAAGTCAGGAAATATTGCTCCAAATGCAACAGCTATTGATATTTCTAATCCTAAATCGAGAGTTACCCAAATTATCGCAAATAAAAATAATGCAAAATAGAGATGAGTAATTCTTTGCATAAAACGAAATAAGCCAATTTTTTATAACTTTATTTGTGACTATGGTATGTTAGCACCCCAGTGTAAATCTTTCACATCCCCTTTTTCGCAAGAAAATCATCCAGTATTTCCTGCAGTTCCGCCTCCACGTCCTTTCCAACGCCATATCTCACCCTTATGATGGGCTTGTTCACGTTTATTACCCTCGCCAGATTTATGGGCGTTGCAGCAAGAACAGCATCACAATCGGCGGCGTTTATCGTTTCCTCCAGTTCCTTCATCTGCTGCTTTCCGTATCCCATGGCTGGCAGTATTCTGTCCAGGTGTGGATACTTCTCAAAGGTTGCCTTTATTGAACCAACAGCATATTTCCTTGCATCCACCATCTCCGCTCCGTGCTGCTGGGCTGCTATGGCTCCCGCCCCGTAGGGCATCTCTCCATGTGTCACCGTGGGCCCGTCTTCCACCACTATGACTCTCTTGCCCTTGATGTCTCCCTCCACATGGATTGGGGACGAGGCCTTTATTATCCTCGCCTCAGGATTCACTTCCTTTATATTATCCTCCACTTTCCTTATGTTCTCCTCCTTTGCTGTATCCACCTTGTTTATTATCACCACATCCGCCATTCTGAGATTTATCTCCCCCGGATAGTAAGCAAGTTCATGTCCTGCGCGGTGCGGGTCTGCGATGGTGATGTGCAAATCCGGCTTGTAGAAGGGATAGTCGTTGTTTCCGCCATCCCATATTATCACATCCGCCTCCTTTTCCGCCTCATTCAGAATCTCCTGATAGTCCACGCCCGCGTAAACAATGCCTCCCATGTCTATGTACGGCTCATATTCCTCCCTCTCCTCTATGGTGCACTCATGTTTATCCATGTCCTCATAGCTGGCGAACCTCTGGCATTTCTGCTTTGCTAAATCGCCATAGGGCATGGGGTGGCGTATCGCCACCGGCTTGTACTTCTTGGAAAGAAGCTCGAAAATCTTTCGGGAAAACTGGGATTTGCCGCATCCCGTTCTTACAGCGCAGACCGCCACCACCGGCTTGCTGGATTTTATCATTGTATGTTCGGGGCTGAGCAATCTGAAATCTGCTCCTGCCACATTGGCTATGGAGGCGCGGTGCATTATATATGGATACGAAACATCACTGTAGGAGAAAACCACCTCATCAACGCCATATTTTTTAACGATCTCAGGCAAATCCTTCTCATCATATATGGGGATTCCGTCCGGATATAACCTGCCGGCAAGTTCCGCGGGATATTTTCTTCCGGATATGTTCGGTATCTGCGTCGCCGTAAAGGCAACCACTTCATATTCTTCATTGTCTCTGTAAAAAACATTAAAGTTGTGAAAATCCCTTCCTGCTGCCCCCATTATTATAACTTTCTTTCTTGCCATGTTCTGGGAATGCTCACCATTTTTTATATCTTTCTAACCTCTTTACCACTCCATCATACTTTTCGTATGGAAATATGGCAAGAATTCTGCTGTGTTTTTTTCCAAGTTTTACCAGATTCTCCACCATCCTCTCCATCCTTATCTCCTCAATTTCCCTGAAGCCCTTTATGGAATTTATCTCCCTGTCCCATTCCACAACAAACTCTTCCGCATTGGTGGCCCTGAATTTTCTCTTTCTCATCTTCTTTATCTTTCTGGAATGCCTTATGAGGGCAATTATGGAAACGTGCTCCGTAAGCAGGTCCGCATATTCCCCATCGTCCACATCCAGCGGTTTTATCGCCACCCCGTTATCCCTGGCAAGTTTATGGGCCGTTATGATGTCCTCCGGCGGGAGGGAAATCTTTCCATATTGGGAAAGACGCATGAGATAGTACTGATGCTGCATGCTCATCTCAAAATCCTGATTTTCCTTCATGCTCTCTATTATTTCAAGATCCTCCGGCGGAAGGGCCATTGCTATGCAATCCGGTTTAATCTTTTTGAAGGCCTCCTCCACCTTTTTCTCCTCCCCTGCCAGAGCATGTATCACTGGAAGAATGTATATCCTGCTTTTTCCTATCTTAACTTCTTTCATTTTAAATATGCCGCCTTCTCTGCAAGCTCCCCCCTCATTTTTTCAAGCATTTTCATATCATCCTCGCTAACATCCCTTATCTTTTTAGCAGGCACGCCCGCCACCACCACACCGGGCTCCACATCTTCCCTCACCACCGAGCCGGCCGCCACCATGCTTTTGCTTCCCACTTCCACCTCCATCACTATGGCGCCCATCCCCACCAGAACATCATTGCCTATGATTGACCCATGGACTATCGCTCCATGAGATATTAGGGATCGCTCTCCTATTATGGTATTGCGGGGTGCCTCCACAAAGGCCTTGTCCAGTATGCAGGCATTTTTCTTTACCACTATCCTCGCCTCATCCGCCCTTAATAAAGCATGGGGCCAGATGGTTGCGCCTTCCTCTATGACAACGTTTCCCATCACCAGGGCCGTGCTGTCTATGATGGCTGCAGAGTGAACAACAGGCCTTTTCCCTCTAAACTCTCTTATCATTTTTTATCATTTCAGCAATCTCATGGGGGAAGCGGGCCACCTTAACGCCTGCCTCTTCCAGAGCCCTTATTTTTGACTCTGCCGTTCCTTTCCCTCCGGATATTATGGCCCCCGCATGCCCCATTCTTTTGCCCGGTGGCGCTGTTCTTCCGGCGATGTATGCATAGACGGGCTTGGAAATTCTGGATGCGATGTACTCCGCTGCTTCCTCCTCCGCCGTCCCTCCTATCTCTCCCACGAGAACCATGGCCTCTGTTTCATCATCCTCCTCAAAGGCCTTGAGGGCGTCTATGAAGGTTGAGCCGATTACTGGATCGCCGCCGAGCCCTATGCAGGTTGATTGCCCCAGTCCCGCCCGGGTGAGGGAGTTCACTATTTCATATGTAAGCGTTCCGGAACGGGATGCGACGCCTATACTCCCCTCCTTAAATATGGTGTTGGGGAGTATCCCCACCTTCGCCTTTCCTGGAGATGCTATACCGGGGCAGTTGGGTCCCACTATTCTCGCACCCCTGTATATGCCGTAGTGAACGAAGTCCATGGCGTCATGGAAGGGTATGTTCTCCGTTATCACCACCACAAATTTTATTCCCGCGTCCAGTGCCTCCATCACCGCATCCTTGGCGAAGGGCGCAGGCACGAAAACGATGCTGGCATTTGGCTCTTTCTCCATGGCCTCCTCCACCGTATTATACACAGGCACATCATGCACCTTCATGCCTCCCTTCCCTGGAGTGACGCCCGCCACAACATTGGTGCCGAACTCCTTCATTGCCATTGTATGGAATTGCCCCTGATGCCCCGTAATTCCCTGCACAAGAAGGCGGATGTCCTCATCAACCCATATGGCCATTTCAATCACCTCCCAGCTCTGCTGCCTTTTTTGCCGCCTCCTGGAAGGACTCGACGGCTATTACATAATCCTTCAGCATTTCCCTTGCCACCTCTTCATTCATACCCTTTATCCTTGCCACCACCGGGCATTTTATTTCGTGCTGGCTCATGAACTCTATTATTCCTCTCGCCACCGTGTCGCATTTTGTGATGCCTCCAAATAGATTCAGCAGAATGACGCTTGGCTCTGCCTTCACCATGAGTTCGAAGGCCTGCTTCACCTTCTCCGGGTTATCCGTGCCTCCGAGATCAAGGAAAACGCCCCCTCTGCCATTAAATTCATTGAGGGCATCCAGCGTTGCCATGGTTAATCCCGCGCCATTGGCTATCACTCCTATGTTTCCATCCAGCTGAATAAATGCTATGCCCTTCTCCCTTGCCTCCCTCTCCAGAGGAGTCAGCTCCACATCCTCCGCCGGCAACTCTGGATGGCGATAGAGGGAGTTGTTGTCCACTATTATTTTGGAGTCGGCGGCAATGGCTTTTCCCTCCGATATTACCAGAGGATTTATCTCCGCCAGCTCGCAGTCCTTTTCGGTGAAAATTTTGTAAAGTCGCTTTGCCACATCCCTCACCTCCTTTGGAATCTTTCTGAGATGGTAACCCTGCAGTCCGGCAAGGGGATTTATGTAAACCTTCGTTATGTTCTCTGCCATTGCCTCTATATCCACCCCTCCCTGGGAGGAGAACATCATGAGGTAGTTTCTGCTACTCCTGTCCAGGAAAAAGCTGAGGTAGTATTCCTTCTCTATGCTCAGTTTCTCCTCCACGAGAACACGCCTCACTCTTTCCCCCTTGATTTCCATGGCCATTATCTCATCGAAAGCATTCTTTGCCTCTTCCATGCTGGATGCAAACTTTATGCCCCCTGCCTTTCCTCTTCCTCCCACGAGAACCTGTGCTTTCATCACCCAGGGGAATGGAATATCGATTCTCTCCAGATCCTCCTTCTTCTCCGCCACCATGCCAGCCGGTACGGGAATGCCATATTCCCTGAAAATCTCCTTACCCATGTGTTCCAGCAGTTTCATGGTGTGGAAATGCCTCCCCGCTTTTTATAATTTGTTGAGGCAGCATCACAATGTGTGGGTTGCAATAACTGCCAGGGTTGCGGCGACCATAATCCCAGACCAGAAGATGGGGCATTTGCACATTCTCTCCTCACACTCCTCTATGGTGAATAAGAAGGCAACAAGTATCCATACGGCGTGTATTGGAATATAAAATCCATCTCCGCATGAATAACGTTTTTTGAAACGATGGTAATCATTAAAATGCACACCACCGCCACCATGGAGACCTTCATTCATCCGACAATCTCATTTTATCCTCTCCATTATTTTCTCCCTGAGCTGGCACGCCATGCATACCTGCTCGGAGGTGGGCTGTCCGCAGATGCCGCAGGCCTTCAGCTGAGCAGGAGGGTATTTACTCCTTATGCAGTCCTCCAGCTCAAGAAAGCTCTTCAGTATGCTGTGCCTGCTTCCCGGATGATTTTTCTCCAGATCCATTATGAAGTCCCTGTATATTCCTCTCATGGCCCTCACTGCATAGGGGCATTCGTCCTCGCTTATCTCGAAACCCATGAGGTATGCGTATAAAGTAGCTTCCTTTTCAGGTATGCTCCTGAGAGGAAGGATGCGAGGGATAAGCCCTGGCTGCACTTTCCTGTGGGGCGCCATCCTTGCCATTCTTTCCACGTCGCTCCTCACAAAATTCATGAGTATTGTTTGAGCCACGTCATCTAAATTATGGCCCATGGCTATGGCCTTGGCCCCTATGCTTTCAGCAACCTTATTTATGCATTGCCTCCTGAAAACGCCGCAGTAGGTGCACTCTGCCAGTTCCCTCCTTACCTTGCTTATATCATCGAGGGTGAATCCATACTCCTCCTTGAAGGATATGATGTGGTGAGGGATGCCGTATTCATTGCAGAATTTCTCCGCAATTTTTATGGTTTTATCTCTATAGCCGTCTATCCCTTCATCCACCGTTATTGCATGCACTTCCCTGCTGGCGTCCTTTTCCGTAATTTTATGCATGAGATAGGTGGCGACGATGCTGTCCTTCCCCCCTGATAATGCCACTGCTATTACTCCCCTGGGAAAGGGCTGCTTTCTCACCTCCTTCTTCACTCTTTTCTCCACAAAATTCATGAAATGCTCCCTGCACAGCCATGTGCCATTGTATCTTATGAAAGTTATTGCTTCTTTGTCGCACTTGCTGCACTTCATGGGAGAGAATATGGCATGGGATATATCATTTATGCCCTCTCATGCAGCAGAATCTCCACTTCCTTTCCCTCTCCTCTTTTCAGGGTGGAGAGCATGGATTTTACCACATTGTACATCATCTCCTCCACAAATTCATTCATGGGCAGTCTTTTTCCGTCCACAAATATCTCCATTCTCCTGCGCTTCAAACTTTTAATCATGTCCTGATATATGGCCTCCACATCCGGTTTTTCCTCCACATCCACTACTCTGCATTTAAGATTCTCCACGCTTTTATATCCTTCCACTATTATGAAATCGGGGGCGAGTTTTCTTCTCACGAAGGAGACGGCATCTTCCAGCCCCATAGAATCCATGAAAAGCACGCTCTCTTCCTTTACAGCAATCAGCGCCGCTCTGCTGCCTGCTTTCCTGTAGCGGAAGGTGTCTTTGCTTTCGTCGTCTATTCTTTCATGCCCGCTGCTTTTGATGACAACCACTCTATACCCATTAAGTTTTTTCAGAAGTTTTTCTATGAATGCCGTTTTTCCGGAGTTCTTTTTACCTTTTATGGCGATTATCATGGGTTTAAAAGAGATGGGAGATAAATTCTTTTTGATGCGAATTTTCCCCAACATTTTTATTTTAGAAGCACATACACCTTCAATGAAGGTGGAAAGCGTGATATATGCCGTGGTGGGCTTCCTGCTCCCGTTGCTGATAATGCTGGGAGGAGCAATGGCAAAGATATACAACATGTGGATCTATGTGTTGCCGTTGACGTGGTTCGTTATGGCATTATTTATATTCATCTCCTTTTACAAATTTTGAAAAGTTTTTATAAACCAAAAGCATTTCTAAAATGATTAAGATGATATTCGGAAAGAAGAGTGAGGAGTATATTGACCTTGAGGATGTGGAAGTGGAGGGTCTACCAGAGGCGAACATGTACCTGAAAGTGGCGGAACTCCAGAGATACGATGATTTGAAAGAGTTTGCAAAGTATGTTTATGAGGGTAACATACTCATTCTCGATGTTTCCCCCATATCGGTGGATGACATAGAATTGGAGAGGGCGACCAATGAGTTGAAAAAAATAGCCAGAGACATAAATGGAGATATCGCCGGCCTTGACAGGCATCACTTCATAATCACCCCCACGGGCGTGAAAATAGACAGAAGGAAACTCAGAACTTTCTAGCCGCGGAGAAACTCCTCCATCTCCAGCACATCCATCCATTCCTCCCTACAGGAACAGTCCAGTTTTTTGAATAATCCGTAATCCTGGCTCAGGGAAAACTCTCTTATGGCAGTGAGGAACTCTCTGTCGCACTGGCCGCAGTTGTGCGCCCCCCTTGCCTTTCCTCCCGCCACCACATCGCATTTCACAACGCCCCTGAAGATTTTCCCCGCCTGTTTGATAACATCCACCACACTCCAGAGCCATGGAGGCCTGTAAAGATTTCTTCTCCAGAGGTATTCTACCATCGTCTTTCCATGGATTGCCACGGGGTTGAATGAGATGGTGTCGGCAACATCCTTTATTTTTTCCACACTCTCCACCGTATCCCTTATGGCATCCTTCTCTGTCATGAAGGGGGGCTTTATCAAAATGTACACCTTCAGACTCAAGCCCCTCTCCTTCACCTCCTCCGCCCCCTTCATCCACTGCTCGAAGGTGAAACCCTTGTTTATGGAGTACTCTAAAACCTTGTTGTTGGCCGACTCTAACCCCATGGCCACCTCCAGTCTTTCATCCTCCAGCAGGGAAAGGTTTTTTATGAACTCGGGCCTGCTCTCTATTATTATCTTCTCCGCCGCCTCAAATTTTCTCAGTATGTACTTCTGAATTCTTATGGGAATCTCCCTCTCATCCAGAAAACTCCCAGAGGTGAAGATTTTGACCAGTTCCTCCCCCTCATATTTTTCCATTGCCTCCTCCACCTGCCTCATTATCTCCCTCTCCCCCGCGTTGTATGTCTCCTTGAAATAGCCGCACATGGTACAGCCAGAGTGATGAGCCCATCTGCATCCGGAGGTGCGGAGGATGAGAACAAAGGAATCAACAATTCTGCCATCCAGCAAATCCTTCTCCTTCCATATTCTGGGCTTCTTCACCTTTTTTATAATCTCTCCCCTGTTTAACCTCACAAAATCCTGAAGTTCCTTCATTTTGCAATCATGGCGCGGAGCCAGTCGGCGGCATTTTCCGCATGGTCTGCTATGTCATCAATCCAGTCCACTATTTTCAGGAGATGATATTCGTCCATGGCATCCAGCTTGTCCTCCATCTCATAAATCTTGGCGGTGATGGCATATCTTTTCTGGTCCGCCTCCCATTCCTTTTGATGCACATTATGGATATATTCCTTCGTTTCATCCCTTTCCCTTCCGGAAAAACTTGTCATGAGCAAATCCTTCACATTCTCCACCGCCTTTTCCATTTCCTCCACGGTGGCAGCCACAAGATTCATATGATCCTTGAAATCATCCTTCATCTCCTTGGGGATGATGGTGTGCCTCAAATCCAGCAGCTGGGCGAGGTTTTCCGCATGGTCAAGTATGGCGTCCTGCTCCCTCAGGAGCCAGAGGAAATATCTTTTATCGACCGGCATCAAAACGGAGCGGGGAAGGTGTGCCCTTATGTTCCCCTTTATCAGATCTGCCTCATGCTCCAGTTCCGACACCTTCTCGGCAATCTCATGAAAGTTCTCGAAGTTTTCATCTATGTATTTTATAATCCCATCCCTCAGTATATGAACGCATTCTCTAACCTTCGCTATGTGTTCCAGAAGTCCCTCGAAGGGCGACTTTTTGCGGTACGTGTCGGAAACAGGCGCTCTGAAAGGCATTAGAATAATATTATCAACCCCCTATAAATCAATATCGATAATGCCGCGCTCGCCGGCAGTGTTAGAAGCCAGGAGTAAACTATCTTTTTTATTACCGACAAATCCACGGCATCCAGTCCCCTGGCCAGTCCCACCCCTATTACTGCCCCAACCACCGTATGAGTGGTGGATATGGGTAAACCGAGTTTGGAGGCAACCAGAACAACGGTGGCAGCACTGAAATCGATGGAGAAGCCCCTGGTGTTTGTTAAAGCCGTTATCTTCCCTCCCACCGTCTTTATAACCTTGTATCCCCAGGTTAATATGCCCACCGCTATTCCCAATCCTCCGATGGCTAGCAGATAGATGGCATCTATCTGCTTCCACGCCAGCATCAGCACCATCGCCACGGGGGCGACGGCGTTGGCCACATCGTTCGCTCCGTGGGAGAAGGCGATGTAGCAGGAGGTCATCACCTGGAGGCGGCGAAAGAGGTTTTCAACCAGGTCATAGCCCTTCCCCTTCACCCTTTTCAGGAGAAAGAAGCCGATGATTCCCCCAAGGGAGGCTATTCCCAATGATATGGCGACAAATTCCATTACGGTGAAGTCCCCCATCATTGCCCCGAGTTTTGTTTTCATGAAAACGGAGAGCATTATGATGAAGAGAGTGAGGGTAATGAATATGGGTCCGGTATTCTTTGCCATCCTCCCCGGCTCCTTGCTGGAGAATATGGTGGCTGCTATTACTTTAAACATTATGAAAGCCAGCACGCCTCCGGCAATGGGGGAGATTACCCAGGATGCTGCTATGTTTTCCACAGTCCCCCATTTCACCATGTTCATTCCCCCCTCTATCAATCCAAAACCTATAATCCCTCCTATGACTGCATGGGTGGTGGAGACGGGCAACTCCTTCCAGGTGGAGAGGGTGACGAATATTCCTGCGGATAGCAGGGCGGCCATGAAACCCAGCATGAGTTCATGGTCGGCGATGAGGGCAACATCCACAATCTTGTTCTGTATTGTATCTGTAACATGCTTTCCCACAAGAACCGCTCCAAGAAAATTGAGGATGGATGCGATGATTAACGCCTGGCGAAGTGTTATTGCGTTGGAGCCGACGGCGGTGGACATGGAGTTGGCAACATCGTTTGCTCCTATGTTCCAGGCCATATATAGTCCTGCGAATATGGCGAGAAGGGCAAGTATGACAATCATTGGAGGGAAATGTTTGTAAAAATTTATAATTTGCTATGGATTTCATAAACATGATAAAGGCGTACATTCTTGTGCTCACCTATGTCGGCAATCTCAAGACGGTGCTTGAGGAGATGAGGAAGATAGAAAATCTGGAGAGCATCGCGGTGGTGGCTGGGGATTACGACATAATAGTGAAGGTGGAGGTGGAGGAACTGGAGGATTTGATGGAAATCACCAATAAGATTCATTCCATAAAGGGGGTTAAGAGAACCAACACTCAGGTGATAGAGAAAGAGATAAGAGAATGAGGATAAGGGTAAGAAAGAAAAACCTGTTCTACCTTCTTGCCATAACATCATCTGTGATAGGGGCAGTGGTTACTGTAATAGATACCTACATCTCTCTGGAATACAACATAAATCCCTGGAGTTTATGCCTGGTGATATTCATAGCGGGCATAGTCATCACCTTTATCCTCTCTGTCATCCTTTCCATACCCATCGGGGGCAAACCTCTGGGTGCGAGAATAGATCCGTCCTTTCCCGGTCTCAGATTGCTCAGGAAGGAGGAGGTTCCATATCAGATTATGGCAGGCATGGGAAACGCCGTAGCCACCGTGGGTTACTTCTTCATAATATCCATATATCAGGACCCGTCCACCATCCTCTCATTCTTCGAGGTGGTGATTCTCTATCTGCTTATAACGGAGTCAATTGCGGAGAAGAACGCCCCCTCCATGGCCGAGGTGGAGTCCTCCATAATAGTCACCTTCGGAGCCATAATGGCGTCCTTTTCCTTCACCGGCGAGTTAAATTTGAAAGGGCTGCTAATAGTTTTCCTGGTCCTCAATCCCGCATGGGTGGTTTTTTCCATTTACCAGAGAAAACTCAAACTCCTGAGGATAAATGGAAGGCATAATGACGCCATAAACATAAGATTCTGGAACCTTTTCTTCACCACCATATTCACCGCCATTCTGGTTTATTTCATCGACACAAAGCACTTCTTCGCCGCCATAGATGCGCTGAAATACTGGCCCATCATGTTCCTCTCCATGGGAACAACCTTCTTTTCCTACATCTTTTACATCCGCGCCCTGGGGCTGGGGAAGGCCAGCGTCACGCAGGCGGTGAAGTCATCCACCATAATCTTCTCCATCCCCCTCTCCTTCCTGCTTGCCAGCTATATCCCCCTCTCCTTCTACGAAAGCATTCCCCAGCTGGTGATAAAGGTCATGGGCATAATTCTTGTCATCATGGGGGTCATATCCTTTGCCCTTACGGAGGTGAGGGCCTACATATTCATAAAGGCCAAGACCGGCCACCCGAGCACCGACCTCATAAATGACATATGGGCCATAAAGGGGGTCACGGCGGTGGCGGCGGTGGCGGGCAGGTATGATATAATTTCAAAGGTGAGAATGAGAACCCTGGGTAAGGGGTACGAGAGAATCATAAGGGAGCTGGAGGAGATAAACGGCATAGAAAAGTTTGAATGGCATTCCATATTGAAGGAGTGGGAGGAAATATGAAGATAGGCATAATAGGGGGCACGGGTTTCTACGAGGCGGAGGGCGATGAGATAGAGGTGGAAACCCGTTATGGAAAGGTGGCGGCATTCCATTTCGTGAGGGGAGGGAGAGACGTATTTTTCATACCCCGTCATGGAAGGAAGCATATCCCCGCTCATATGGTGAATTACCATGCGAACGTGGAGGCCATGTATTTGATGGGTGTGGAGGCAATCATAGGCATAAACACCGTTGGCTCCATGAGGAAAGATATAAACGTTGGCTCCATCTTCATTCCGGATGATTTCATAGACCTGAGCGGGAGAAAAAGCACCTTTTTTGATGACCAGGCCATCCACATAGATATGAGCCAGCCCTTCTGCCCGGTGGTGAGAAAAACACTTCTGGAGGAGGCAAAGGATGCTAAGGAGGGCGTGTATGTTGTGACCAACGGCCCGCGACTGGAAACAAAGGCGGAGATAGAGATGATGAGAAACTTTGGCCATGTGGTGGGCATGACTTTGTCGCCTGAAGTGATTCTTGCGAGAGAAAAGGGGATATGCTATGCCTCCATATGCATCGTCTCCAATCATGCTGCGGGAATGCAGGAAAGTCTCGACATAGAGGAGATAAAGAGGGTGCACGCCACCAGGAAGGAGGACTTAATCTCCATAGTGGACAGATGCGTTGAGAGAATACCAGAGCATAGGGGTTGCAGGTGCAGATATGCTCCAGAGAAGGGAAAGTTATAGTGTGGGGGAATTGCTGGAATTCGTTCACTCCATCTACCGGGCAACGGATGGCAAATATCCTCTGCTGGAGTGGGTGGATGAGAAGCCATCTCCAGAGGATTTTCCCGCCTTCAAATCCGTTTATGAGCCGTTTCTCCGCAGAAGAATGGATAAGGAATTTGATGAAATGTATGTATGGGGGAAGCAATCCATAGAGGCGACCGCTGCCCTGGTTTATGATTTTGAAGGAAAGGATATGGAATGGATTCCCGAATCATTCAGGAGGAAAGGAAATGCGTTCATCGAATTCTTTATGGTTTCCCCATCCCTGTGGGGGAGGGGATATGGCAAAAAAATCCTTGCCTTTCTTCTTGATGAAATAAGGAGGCGAAAAATGCATGCCCACGTTTCCACGTCCGATATTATAGATGCATATGATTTTTACATAAAAAACGGATTTCGGGAGGTGGGGAGGCACGGCATATTCATCATAATGAGGCATGATTAGGGCATCGGGGATTTATAGGTAAATCAAGAGTGGAGAAGAAGTTTCTGCTGCCATCGAAATAAAAAACATTTCTTATGTAGTTGTCCCTTTCATGGGTTATTTTCAATGCTTCCTGAACCTGTATGGCTGCTATGATGCTCGTTGTGTTGATATCCGCGGCAATCTTCGGCTCGAAGTAATGTATATCCTTGCCAGTGCAGCTGAATCTCTTCTGCATTATCTTTGCATGCGTGGCATTCATTCCACATTCAAGGCAACTTGTCTCTGGCGGCATAACAACCTGTACCTTGCCCACCTGCCCGTGGGTGGCCCCATCTATGTAGGGGATTCTTAGGGCATAGCATGATGCATTTATGTGGAGACGGGCCGCCACGTTGTCAACGCATCCCATAACGAGGTCATGTTTTCTGATAAAATCTTCGGGAAATTCCTCTATCCTTTTGGTATAATACTCCACCTCCACTTCCTTCTCCATTTCCTTTATTTTCTCTGCAATCACCTCCGCCTTATACCTCTGCCTTTCGGCGTCCTCATCGCTGAAAAACACACATCTGTTGAGGTTCGACTTCACTATTCTATCCATGTCCACGATGGTGAGGCGTCGATAGCCCGATAAAACAAGATTTTTGCACACCTCGTTGCCCAATGCTCCTGCTCCCACCACCATCACTTTCTGCCTTTTCACTCTCTCCACATCATACCACTCAAAAAGTTTGAGGCGGCTGTACTTGTCTTCATCAATCCCGCCAGCCCTTATGTGCATGAAACAAAATAAATTATGGATTTAAAAATCTGCAGCCCTCTTGGGGAATAGATTCTTTATCCTCCTTTCCCCGTCTATTTTTTTGATATACTCCGCCACACTTTTCGGCACGAGATGCTCCCATTTCTCCCCCTTGGCTATTCTTTCCCTTATTATTCTCCCCTGATATTCCTCTCTTCTGTAAAAGGGTACATCCTCCACCTTATATCCTTCCTTTTCAAAAATCTCCCTTATGACGGGGTTGTTGGAGAGCACCACATCGAAGGATGGCACCACCTCAGCCACATGCTTCGCGTATATGCAGTATCTGTTTATGTCCGCCACAGGAATGATATGAAACCTTTCTATTCCCATCTCCCCCATTGCCCCGAGAATCATTTCATATCTTTCGCCGGCGGTGAAGGGGTTTTCAAAGGTGTAACTCTGATGGGCCGAGCCAATCACCAGTATGATTTCATATTTCCTTGCACTCTGCACCATCTCCGCATGCCCCTTATGAAATGGCTGGAAACGTCCTATTATCAGGCCCCTCATTGTCCAAACAACATGAGTAATTAATTAAATTTTCCTATTTTTGGTGAGGCGGCAGAAAATTTATAAATCCATTTAAAGGGCATCGATATTACAATACATGGAGAGGTGGAAGGCATATGTTCAGCTCATGCGCCTCTACGGCATATTCATGGCCATGATGCCTCTGCTGGGCGCCCTCTCCAATGGCATCTTCGATAAACTCTTTTTCCTGCTGCTGGTGGGCATCTCCGCCAACATCTTCGGCTTTGTGCAGAACGACTATTTTGATATCGAGATAGATAAAAAATCGGGCTACGTCGCAGACCGCCCCCTTGCAAGCGGCACCATCTCCAGAGGGGAGGCGATTGCGCTCATGGCCCTGCTTTTTGTGATATCCATCTCCATCACCCTCGCCTTCTTCTCGTATCTCTCCCTCCTTTTCCTTCTGCTCTACTATCTCTTTTACACCATATACAACCGCTTCAGCAAGAGATTTGCATGGATGGAATACGCCCTGGGAATGGCGGGGACGATGCTTTTCCTGGCCGGCGCCACCTCCCTCAGGAGGGATATAAACACCGCCACCATGCTCATGGCATTCCTTCCACTAATCAAATATGCGTTCAATGTTGGAGTGTCTGCGAATATCAAGGATTTGAAATACGACTCCATGCAGGGCATTGTTACGACTCCTGCCATATTCGGGGCATATGCGGATGATATGGTTCATATTCCCGTAAACTTCATGAACTATGCCTACATCCTGAAAATAATTTTTGCCCTCATAGCCATAGCTTCCCTTTACTTCTATCCCGCCTACATTTCCCCATTTCTTGTCCTTGCCTCCATAGCAGCGATGCTCTACACCATACCCAGAATATTTGAGAACGTGAACAACAGGCCGGCCATGTTGTTTTATGCAGAGATTCATGAGATAATAACCTATGTGGCCATTGCCTCCATTCCATATGATTACGTCGCCATGAACTGCAGCGCTTTCCTGGCATTTGCCATAGTTGTCCTCCCTCCCCTCTGGATAGTTGGTGTGCTGAAAATCATGTTTGGCGGAAGACCTCTTGAATAGAATACTCCCTTCCCTTCCAGTTTATCTTTCTTATGAAGGCGGATGATATCATGTTGTAGAATATTATGAAGGATGCCACAGGGCGGAGAAAGAAGTGGTAAAGGGGATGCAGAAATCTATGCTTCGGATATTCCATGAGATGCACATATGTTGCATATTCCTGCCATCCCCTGACAAAATCGAAGAGAAGGGAGGAAAGAAGAAGCATTCCAACCAGCGGATCTATAAACATATAGATAGCACCGGCGATGTTGGATATTCTCATGCCGGCATTGAAGAAAAGGGCGATTGCCCATAGAGAAGGAAAATAGTATCTCAGCCATGCAAACTCTCTGTTCATCCATGAAAAGATGTTCTCCTCCGGCATCGATTCCACCATTGCCTGGGGCACAAATTTTATTTTCACCCCGTTCTCCTTCATAACCCTGGTGAGGGTGAGATCGTCCACCAGCTCCCTTTTCCATATATTCTCTATGTCGTATTTTTCAAAAACCTCCCTCTTTATGGCCGTGGAGCCCCCCCATGCAAAGTTGAAACGGGGATAGAACATCACGGCGGCGACGGCGGCATTCCACACACACAGCATGGGCGGGGAAAAATACCATCTGTAAGTTGTGGATACCTCATCCATGGATGAAACCATGTGGCTTATCCATTTTTCATGGGGTAGTATGTCGTCATCCGCAAATAGGAAAACATCTCCGGATGCATGCTTTATTCCTGTAAGAAGTGCCGAGTTTTTTCCACTGCAGCTGGGATATTTTTCAGAGATTATGACCCTTGTCTTTTCTCCAGTTCTCCTCTCCACCTCTCTTTTTTCTTCCTCCTCGTCCACCACTACTATTATTTCATAATCCTCATAGTCCTGATTCTCCATCGCCTTTACGTCTATCCCCCCTCTTGAGGGCACTATTACGCTTACCCTGTAATCTTTTCTTCCATCCGGTGTTTTCTCGTATTTTCGCCTCACAAAACCCCATGAGGCCACAGATAGAACTCCCCCGGCAAAGTTGAGAATGCCTGCAGTGAGCAAAAATAAATGAAATGGCTCCACAGATATATTTCTCAAATTCTATTTAAGTTTTTTCAAATAAATTTTAACTTGTTGAGTGCGGTATATTTTATTCCTCCCATAATCCTCATAAATAAACCAACAAATTTTCAGAGGGGTCTCTCATGGATATGTCAAAAGAAATTTAAAAATGGATATGATATGGATTCATGAATAAAACTATTGCAGCAATGGTTGCAATTCTTTTATTCATTCCCTTTGCATCCATAAATGGAAATAAAATTTCTTTAAAAGAAAGCAAAGGTAATGGAGAGGGCATCATATACGTTGGAGGAAATGGCGAAGGCAACTACACAACCATACAGGAGGCAATAGATGCTGCCAGCAACGGCTATACCATCTATGTTTATCCCGGCAATTACAATGAAAGCATTGTCATAAACAAAAGCATCTCCCTGATTGGTATAGAAAAAGAAGGAGAGAGGCCAATAATAGACGGAGGAGGAAATAGAACTGCTGTGAATATAACCGCAGATGGATGTAAAATCAAAAATTTTAAAATAATCAATTTCGGAGATTTTTCCGATTGGCCCCCATCAGAATGGGGGATGAGCATCGAAATAAACTCCAGAAACAATCTAGTGGAAAACAATATAATCCAATGCAACTGGGATGGTATTCGTATGTCCTCTCCAAATAATATGATAGTTAACAATACAATCAGCAAGGCATGGTGGACAGGGATAGTATGCTGGGAGGGTAACAATACAATAATTTACAACAACATTTCCCATAACCCCTATGCAATCGGCGTTGACCCAGGAGGATCAAACAATACAGTTGCATGGAATATAATAACACACAATTACCATGGCATCGATTTTATCGAAAGTAACAACAACATCTCGCATAACATTATCTCGTATAACAGACAGGGAGGAATCATGTTCAGCCATGGCTCCCATAATAAAATTCTCTACAATGAAATATGCCATAATGGGCAGGAGGGACTCATAGCTGCAGATACCTCCTATAATATCATTGCTCATAACAACATATCTTCAAATGGAAGAAGTGGAATAGTATTGAAAAGTGCCTATTCATCTCCTTTAATAACATACGGCAACATAATTTACAGGAATATGATAGCATATAATAAGGACAAGGGCGTTTATTTACTTGGCTCTGGCTCAAACAATTCCATAGTGGAAAATAATATTGTGGAGAATGGAATCAATGCCAGATTCTCTTTTTACCGCCATTCCTACGAAGGCCATCCCTATGAAAATACATGGGATAGAAATTACTGGAGTGACTGGAGATTCTCACTGCCAAAACCGATTTTTGGGAGAATATGGGAGCCATTCCGCCATAAATGGGTTGTGTTTGATTTCAATCCTGCCATGGAACCCTATGAAATCTGATTCTGGTGTTCATGGTTTACATGAGATGGTGAAACAGTAAAGTGGAATAATTTCCATACTATACAAAATAAATTTTAACTATTCATGTATGCTGAGATACTTTGCAGCAATCTCATCTGCTATGTAAACATCCCTTCCCGCCTTTTTTATAACAACGCCATCCTCCATGGCCTTTTTTACATCCACCACCAGTATCACAGGGTTGTCCACCCTTGTTTTTCCCGCTTCTATGGCCTTTTCAATGCTGCCGCTGAGATGCACCTTGTTCCTGTCCGTTGGCAGCAGGCCCTGCTCGAGAACTATCTCCGCCTCCTCCTCCGTCACCGGATAGTAGAGGAAGTCCACATCTGCATCCGGCAGGTCGGAGAGATCGACCTCTATGGTATGGGCATAGGTCGCCCTTATCTTTCCCTCCCTCAGCTGATATCTCCCCTTCTCGTCGGTGAGGGCGAGGGCAACTATGTGCTTCTTCCTGAGCCAGTAGAATCTGTCTATCTTGTTCTTTATGGCCTTCCTTATCTCCTCCACGTCCCCCCATCCATGCTCATCTAATTCCACATTAAACTGCTGAGGAAAATGGCGCAGGATGCCAACCAGTATGCTGCTCAGTTTTTTCACCTCCCAGTCATCCATGAGGAACTTGCCATCCTTTTTGCATACTGGGCATTTTATGCCCCTGTAGAAGCCATGCTCTTGGCATTCCGCAAGCATTGAACTTTGAATGGGAGGTGATATAAAAATTATTTCCTCAATTCGCCCATGGTGGTGGTGCGCTCCGCATATGCGTTGTGCTTGTGGATGGATTCAAAACTCTCGCTCTTCGCTATCACCATGGTGTCATCATCAAGATGCCCGTATTTCTCCATTATCTGCTTGAGCATGTCTCTGACAACGTCCTCCACAAACTTGGGATTTTCATGCGCCCGCCTCACCACCTCCATCTCATCGTTCCTCTTCAGAATCTCAAAGGTGGGGCTGCTCATGGCATTCTCGGCGATGAATATCAAATCATCGGCATCCACACTCCCGTCATTCTGCAGAATAAGGGTGGCCACATTTCTCTGGTTGTGGGTGTATCTTTCCCCATACGCCTTCTTTATGTTCTCCATGGCGCAGGGGCAGGCGGTCATGCCCACCACCTCCACTCCTATGAAAACCTTTTTGCTGCCGTCCCTCTCCGCAATCGCCCTGCCCATTATCCTGTAAGGCTCTAAGGTTTTTTTTCCCTTGGGTGTCATCTTCTCCAGAAAGTAGTCGGATGAGGCGCTCACCTCTGCACAGCTGGCATATTCATGGCGCTCCAGAAGCTTTTCAGCCACCCTCTCGCACAGATACTCTATTCCCCTTGATGGCTCCCTTATGGATTCATCCACTATTTCCTCTATCACCTCTGCGTTTCTCGATAAATCGCTTCCCTTGCGGCTTGCCGGCAAATCCACATAAAGGTTTATGGTGGTGAGGAGCGTAACGTCCTTTCCATTTCTTCTCACCATCACCGGCTTTTTTATTCCCTTTATTCCCACTCTCGTGAGCTTGAAGGTTGCATTTGGTCTCCAGGACTGCACATCCGGCAACACCATGCTAATGCAAAAAATTGCTCTATTTAAAATGTTTGATGACCTGTGAAGTTTTTATCCTTCTCCAAAAAATCCTTGATCATTTTGGCCACCTCATGAAAGGGTACAGACCTCTCTATAACCCTCTCCGCTCCTGCTTTCTTTAAAGCATCTTTCCAGTAAGAGCTGAACCATGCCGTATACCCCCATATGGTGGCCCGGGGATTTATTTTTAGAATCTCAGCAGTTGCCTGGGCCCCACTCATCTTTTCGTCCTTTCCTTCTATATGCTCATCCAGTTTTTCTATTCCCTTTCTTCCAGATAAATTTAAATCCATTATTATCAAAGAGGGTGCATCTCCCATTTTATGCATTTTTCTATACTTTTCTATTCCTTCCTCTCCGGTGTACGCACTCACCACCTCAATCTCCTCATCCATTTTCCTGATAAATTTTTTTAACAGATGATGCATATCTGGTTCATCATCAACAATCAAAACCTTTTTATTCACGAATTTCACCCTTTTGAGTAACATTTTTGACCACATTTTCGACCCTCTCTATTGCTTTTATTGCCTTTCTGATTTTATCCTCCTCCTCGCCTTTTTCTTCCAAAGCGAGTTGAAGATAACCTTTGGCTATTGCTATGGGGTTGAAGAAATAGTGGGCTGTATCAAGTTTGAATTGTCTCTCCTGTTCCAGAGCCTCTCTCCATTTTTGCTCTGCATGAACTCTATCGGTTATATCCATTGCTATTTCAAGTCTGACCTTTCTTCCATCGGGCCATGTGATTCCACGGTCGAAACATCGATACCATCTACCAACTTTTTTGTTCTCAAATTCCCACACATATGTTTTCTCAAAATTTTCACCAAAGATTTTGTCATTGGTACAGAAATCACATGGTTTGTCTAATCCCTGAAACACCTCGTAACATTTCTTTCCTGTGATATTTTTACCAAAAAATTTTTTCAGTGCATTATTCACATACAAAATCTTATAAGTCTCAGGGTCAGCCACATAAATTGGCTCGTCGATTCCCTCAAAAATGGAGAGAATCTGTGCTCTCTCCTTTTCTAATTTTCTCTCCATTTTCTTTTCCCTCTCCCTGGTTTCCAAGAAAACAATTCCATATGCCAGATCATGCGCTAGCTGGGAGAGAAAAGTAATTTCTTCTCTTTGAAAGGCATCTCTTTCCTCAGAGTAAATATTCAGTGCACCAACAACCTTTCCGTTGGCAATAAGAGGGATGGCAATAGACGATTTGAGACCATATTTTGTGGCTTTCTTTTTCCATGGAGTACGTTCAGCATTTTCCTCCATATCTCTAACAACAGAAGGGTTGCCTGTTTCAATGGCTGTCCAAGTGGGGCAATTTCCGTACTTGCCATTATCCAAGGTAATTTTTAATTTTTTCACATATTCTTTGGCTTTTCCAACCACAGCAGCAGGATGTACCTCTTTATTTTTTTCAACAACTCCAATCCACACCAGAGGATATCCTCCCTCCTCAGCAATCACCCTGCAAACCTTATCCATCAATCCTTTCTTGCTTTTTGCAAAAACCAGCACCTCATTGCATTTGTAAAGTACCTTAAACATGCGGTTGCTTTTCCTTAATTTTTCCTCCGCCATCTTCTTTTCTGTGATATCAACAATATAGCCATGATAATGCGTTATCTTTCCCTCTCCATTTTTTCTTACTATGGTAAAGTCATGGACCCATCTTTCATTTCCTTTTGCATCAATGATACGATATTCCTGTTCAAAATAAGGAATCTGTTTTTTCCTGTAATATTGGATTTCCTTTACAATTCTTTCCAAATCTTCAGGGTGAACAATATCTTCGTATCTAATTTTTCCTTTTGTAAATTCTTGGGGTTTATAACCAAAAACATTCTTTATATTTGGAGAAACGTATTCAACAGGGATCTTCTTTTCTCCTGCTTTCCATTTAAAAACCACAACAGGACCGCTGATGAACAAATTTCTTTCCTCTCTCAATGCCTCTTCCATTTTCTTTCGTTCTGTCAGGTCTTGCGTTACTTTAACAAACCCTCTTAATTTTCTGTCTTTCAATGTAGTGATAACAACATCAGCCCAGAATCGAGAACCGTCTTTACGAACACGCCATCCCTCCACCTCAATCTTACCCTTTTTCACTGCCATTCTTAATTCCTTTTCAGGCTTGCCTTCCTTTCTATCCTCCTCAGTATAAAAAATGGAGAAATGCTTGCCAAGAACTTCATGTGCTTTATATCCCTTAATTCGCTCTGCCCCTTTATTCCAGCTTATAACATTTCCTTTTTCGTCCAGCATGAAAATTGCATAATCCTCCAAAGCATCTATCATGGCACCATATTTTTCCTTGATTTCTTTCTTCTCAGTTATATCCCTTATGATAACGAGTTCAGCAGGTTTTCCTCTGTAATCTATTAAAGTTACAGTGATCTGAGCGCAAACCTTGCTGCCGTCTTTTCTCACAAAAATCATTTCATATATCTCTTCTACTTTTCCCCCTCTCATGCGTCTCTTGTATTTTTTCAGTATTTCCTCCTTCTCCTCAGAAAAAATAAAATCAGCAAAAGGTTTTCCTACAATCTCATTTTTTTTATAACCCCCCATTTCAAGAACTTTTGGATTTGCATATACTATCATACCATCCTGAATAATGCAGATTCCGTCGTTGGCTTTTTCTACAACTGCTTTATACATTTCCTCCAGTTTTGTCTTTTCTTTTGACTTTGCATCCCTTCCAAAAATTTCAGATTTAATTTCGCCTTCATTCAACTTTTTACTCACCAATACCCCTCCAAAAAAATAATGAGACAACCATTATCCCATTCCGCATCCTTTCTATCCCATTCATTCTATCTTTCTACTTTTTATAATTATACCATTTATATATACTTTTTCCCAATGCAGGGTGCTGTTAACTTTACAACCGCAAAAACATTTTAACATCCTATGCATTTTATGCCCATGAGAACGGCATTGTATGAACTTCACAAGGAATTGGGCGCCTCCTTCACCGATTTTATAGGCTATGAGATGCCTTTAAGATACACCTCCATTCAGGAGGAGCATCTCAACGTTCGCCACAAAGTGGGAATATTTGATGTGAGTCACATGGGGAATGTGATAATAAGGGGAAGGGATGCGGAAAAACTGCTGAGCAGAATCACGGTGGAGAGGGCGGAGAAGATAAAGAGGGGCATGGGACAGTACACCCTGCTTCTCAACCCCGATGGAAGCATAATAGATGATGAGCTGTTTTTCAATTTAGGAAACGACGAGTATCTCATCATTCCCAACTCCGGCATGCATGAGAAGGTGGTGAAATGGATGGAGGAGAATGCAGAGGGGAATGTGGAGATAGAGGATGTCACTAATGATTATTCAATACTGGCTGTTCAGGGCCCGCATTCCGAGGAGGTGATGAAAGAGATAATAGATTTCGACTTTTCCACTCTCAAATTTTTCGGATGCGAGGAAGTTGGAAATAAATTCAGAATGCCCTTCGATGGAAGATGCATTGTGTCCAGGAGCGGTTATACGGGAGAAAAGGGCTACGAGATGTATATTCATCCGGCGGAGGAGGCAATAGATGTTTTCAGGGAAATTCTTACCAGGGGTGAGAAATATGGCATAATGCCCATTGGGCTGGGGGCAAGAGACACGCTCCGCCTTGAAAAGGGCTTCATGCTGGCAGGCAATGAATTTGAGGGGGGAAGAAATCCCATAGAGGCCAGCCTTGAATGGACCATCGACTGGGAGCACGATTTCATAGGAAAGGAGGCGGTGATGGAGTTCAAGAAGAGAGAGGAGTACGAAAAAATAACCTATTTAGTATGCAGGAGCAACGGTATCCCCAGGCACGGGGATGAGGTGATACTGAACGGGGAAAGAATTGGGGTGGTATCGTCCGGCAATTTCTCTCCGTGTTTGAAAAAGGGCATAGCCCTCGCCTACGTAAACACAAAATACAGGGATGTGGGAAATATGGTAACGATAAGGGGAAGGAGGGATATAGAGGCGGAAATCATTAAGGGGCCATTTGTGAAGAAGGGAGAATGCTGAAGAAAAAGATATTCAGCGTTGGTGAGATAGCCAACTTCATAAAGAATCTGCTGGAGAGGGATGAATTAAGGAACATATGGGTGGAGGGTGAGATATCCGACTACAGAAAGGTGGGAAATAACTGCTACTTCTCCCTGAAGGACGAGAGGGCAAGCATAAAATGCGTCATGTTTAACGCGGAAAATGCATCGCTTCGAGAGGGCATGAAGGTGATTGTGAAGGGCGATGTTGGCGTATACGAAAAAAGAGGATACTACCAGTTATATGTCAGGGAAATAAAGATAGGGGGCATAGGGGAAATTTTCATAAAATTTCTTGAAATGAAGGAGAAACTGGAAAAGGAAGGGCTCTTCGACAGGAGATATAAAAAAGCCATACCTCCCATTCCATCCACCGTCGGGGTCATAACCTCTAAGGAAGGGGCTGCCATCCATGACATCTACAACGTGATCTCAAGAAGATTTCCCCTCCGCATTGTCCTTGCTCCTGTGAGGGTTCAGGGCGAGACGGCGGCGGATGAGATTGTTAGAGCCATAGAGGCGCTGAATGAGAGGGATGATGTGGATGTCATAATACTCGCCAGAGGCGGCGGGAGATGGGAGGATTTGCAGGCCTTCAATGAGGAAAAGGTGGCAAGGGCCATATTTCGCTCGAGAATTCCCATAATCTCCGGGGTGGGGCATGAAAGCGATTTCACCATAGCCGATTTTGTTGCCGATGTTAGAGCGGCTACACCTTCTGCTGCCGCAGAGATGGCGGTGCCCGATGGAAGGGAAATAATGGAGTGGATGGATGAGGCCATGGAAAGAATGCTTTCTCTGGTGGCGAGGCGGGTAGGAAGAGCAATGGAAACTCTGGAGGGGATGAGGCCGGAGAGGATGATGATTCATGCGGCAAGGGGGGTGGAGAGAAAAAGGGAAAGGTGTGAGGGTGTTGTAAAGGAGATGGAGGGTGTAATGAACTCTCTCATTGCTTCCCGGAGGCATGACATGGAGGTGCTTCACACGGCGCTGGAAGCCATGAGCCCGTACAGGGTGCTGGAGAGGGGATACAGCATTTGCATAAGGGAAAAGGATAACAAAGTATTTAGTAGCATAGGGGATGCGGATATTGGAGATGTGCTGAGAGTTATTGTGAAGGATGGTGAAGCAAAATGCAGGATGGAGGAGAAGAGAAGGAAATAAAGTTTGAGGATGCTCTGAAGGCGCTGGAGAGGGTGGTGGAGGAGCTGGAGAAGGGCGATTTGACTTTAGATGAAATGCTGAAGAAATTTGAGGAAGGCATCCGTCTCTTCAAAATATGCAGGGAAAAACTGGAAAGGGCTGAGGCGAGAATAGAGGAGTTGAGCGGAGAAATATGAAGCATGCCCTGTTCTTCTTTGGCATACCCACGGCCGTGATGCTCGCCACCCATTATACAATTGTGAATGAGAGCATCTCCACCTTCAACGCCATCACCACTCCCATTCTTTTTGCAGGCCTCATCCTCCTCGGCATGGGGTTTTTTGAAGTAAAGGAGAGAAAACACATCCTTTCCCTCCTTGGATGGTTCATCTTTGCCCTCTACTGGGCGACCCAGCCGGAGTATCTTTACTATAAGGGAGAGGGGGACACGGTCAACGCGGTTTTCTGCATAGTGGGCGTTTACTTCCTCTCCTACCTCTCATATCATGAGTATCTCTCCCTCAAGAGAAATGAGGATGTGGAGAGTTTGAATTTTCTTGCGGGTGCGACCTTCTTTGCGGGCATACTCTATTTCCTCATACTCAAAATAGACATCCTTTCTGGATGGCTCATAAAGGGGGTGGCGGAGCAGACGGCGGCCATAATGCGTATTCTCGGCTACAACGTGGAGGCGGGCACCATACATTATGGGGTGAGCATAGAGGTTCCCATATACTTCAATGGTCATGAGAGCGTTCAGCTCATTCTCGCATGCACGGGCCTGCAATCCATGGCCGTCTTCATCGGGGTGCTGGCGGCCCTGAAGGCGGATACAAAGAGAAGGATGAAGGCATTTCTGTACACCGTGCCCACCATCTATGTTCTCAATCTTGTGAGAAATGTTGGGGTCATATATGGAATGGAGGAACTCGGGCTGTCCTTTTACATGATGCACAATGTGATAGGCAAGATCGGCTCATTGATTGCCCTCATCGTCCTCGCCTTCATAGTGTTTGAACTGCTGCCAGAACTTTATGACAACATAATCGCCATATTCAACCTCCCAAAAAGAAACGGACCCATAGAGAGGGGAATAAGGAAACTGATAAAATGATAGCCAGGAAATGCCTTCATATCGCTCTGCTTCCCCTGCCCTTCCTTTTATTGTTTGCCACCCTCACCCTCTTTTCGTCATTTTTCCTCTACCTCCTTCCCATATTTTTACTCCTGCAAATATTCTTCCTGTTTTTCTTCCGGGACATGCCTCGCAGCATAGAGGAGGGCATAATTTCTCCCGCAGATGGAAAGGTGATGCATGCTGGAGATGGCAGAGTTTCCATATTTATGAGCCTGCTTGATATGCATGTGAATCTCATGCCCTGTGACGGCAAGATTGTGGGAATGAGGCATTATCCCGGCAGACACGCCCCCGCCTACGGAGATGTGGGGAAAAATGAAAGAATGGAGATTGATATTGAGAGCAGTGCCGGGAAAATAAAGGTTATCCAGATTGCGGGAATGGTGGCCAGGAGGATAGTGCCTTATGTGGAGGAGGGTGATGTGCTGAAAAAGGGAGAGAAAATGGGGATAATAAGATTTGGCTCAAGGGTAGACGTCATTTTACCTGAAAAATGGAGGGTGGTGGTGAAGAGGGGGCAGAAAATAAAGGCAGGAACGACGATAGCGGTTGAGTGAAAATTCAGAAAGATTGAAATGTGGGGCGGTTATAAAAGCGTGGAAATATCCTTTCAGAAACTCCTGGCCGTCGCCTTCATAAGCATTGCCATGCTGTGGGTAATCTTCATCTTTGCCTTCTTTGGGCACCTCCGCCTGGCGCTTCTTGTGCTCCTCCTCTTCGCCTTCTTTGCCTACGTGGCCATAATTCTTTTCTGGGGGAATTAGCCCTTTCTGGTGGCCCGATATATGCAGTATGCTAAGCCTCCGTAGAATATTATGCATCCGAACACAGCCATGGCTATTGCTCCTCCCGACATTTTAACCTCGCAAATACTATTGCAGTTATAAAACTGGCTGCCACAATCATGCCAGCCAGCAGTATGCTCCATGATGGGTAGTTTCCATATCCATTCACCATCAATTCCACCAGAGAGGCGGCTGCTATGGAAATGAGCACAATGGGGGCGAAGAGTTTCAGCATTATGCTGAACCATCTGCCCACCCTTATATCGGAAACATCATTGGCATATTTCCTTATTCTTTCTCCTCCCAGAACATATCCAAAAACAAGACATTCCAGCAGGCCGATGAACACCAGAGCAAAGTTGGAAACGAAGTGATCCATTATTTCAATCCAGTGGATGCCTGAGCCCGGGACAAGCAGTAAGCCCAGCAGGAATCCCATTATGCATATGATTAATGTAATCTTCTCCCTGCTTACTCCAAATTTGTCCTTCATGCCGTTGGTTATGGCCTCCACCATGGAGAAGGCGGAATCGATGCCGAAAGTGAGGAGGGCCATGAAGAATATGACACCGAAGAAGGAGGCAAGGATAGGCATCTTTGCTATGGCAGTGGGATATGTAATGAACGCCAAACCTATGCCGCCGCCCGCCACCTCCTCCATGGGCATTCCCGTCTGATACGCTAGGTAGCCAAGGACTGCGAAAACGGCGAAGCCGGCAAGGAAGGCGGTGCCGCCGTCAGCGAGCGCTGTTATGAACGCATTGTTATTTATGTCCGAGCCCTTCTTCAGGAAACTGGCGTAGACAATCATTATTCCCTGTGCGAGGGAGAGGGAGAAGAATATCTGGGCGTAGGCGGCGAGCCACACGGATGGCATGGACAGCTTGGAGAAATCGGGGGCGAGATAAAATTCCAGCCCCATGGAAGCGCCGGGCAGGGTGAGGCCTCTTACGGTTAAAATGAGGAGAAGTATCGTCGGCAAAGGCACGGTTATGGCAACAACCTTTCCAATGGATTTCACTCCCTTGTAGAGAATGAGATATATGGATGTCCATATGGCAAGGAGGGCAAAAACAATCTGCATGTTTATTCCTCCCCCCAGGGAGAGGGAGGTGCCTGCTTTAAGAAAATCATTGAAGAAGAAGCTGGAGGCATCGGGCTGCCACACCAGGCCAAAGGAGTGGAAGAGGTAGCAGAGGCACCACGCCATCAGCACGGAGTAGTATATGGCTATGAGAAAGGCGGAGAAGACGCCCCACCATCCCACCCACTCCACCTTGCGATGTATGCTTCTCATCGCCATGGGAGCGGATTTTCTGAACATGCTTCCCACGGAGTACTCGGCTATGAGCAGAGGAATGCCAACAGTGAAGAGGGCAACGAAGTAGGGAATCAGAAAGGCGCCACCCCCATTCTTATATGCCACGTAGGGAAACCGCCATATGTTGCCTAAGCCAACAGCAGAACCGATGGCGGCCATCAAAAACGCAAAGCGAGATTGCCACTTCTCCACATGAGTAATGAGAGGAGGTTATTTATAGGTTTATGAAAGAGGAGGTTAATGTTCCGGGTATATATGACGTTGGTAGCAAGTTTTATCGGTATGCTTTGCTTCTGTGACGGATTCGGAGAATAAGTACTCCCTTTCTGGTTTTGGCGTATATGACACGGTAATCTCCTATCCGGTACTTAAACAACCCTTTGAATTGTCCTGATAAAGGCGTCCCACGGTCCGGATTCTCACCCAGACTCTTTTCCAGCTGTTGAATGATACGCATAGCTACTTTTTTATCCAATTTTTTCAGATCTTTTATTACCGAAGATTTATATTCTATCTTATAGGCCAAGATGCTCCCTCAGCTCTTTACTTGAAATGATCGAATCATCTTTGTCTCTTAATCTTTCCAATGCTATCAAATAATCAGAATACTCCTCCAAATAAGCCTCTAACGCCTTACGAACAATATACGTTTTAGGACGTTCCAACAGATTAGCCACTTCCTCTAACTCACGCATAATATTATCAGGCAACCGAACAGATAGCGCAACCGACATACTATATCACCAGTGTAATACAATGCAATAATAGTATATCAATGTAACGCAAAAGTCAGACATCAAAATCTCACCAAACCAATTTTAAAATCTATTGAAGTCATGTTCTGTAATGTATACGATAATATTCTTGCATGCCATGGGTATGTCCCTTAGATACTCCTTATTTTATCTCCTCTTTTATCTCATTGATTCTTATGGCTTCTATCCCTGCCGGAGTTATTGTGTTCACAGGTCTCCCAGACATATTTTCCATTTCCAGATAATCTATCAAGCCTGCAAAATTTTTGAATGTCACCTTCTCCCTCTCAGCCTAAGCCAACAGCAGAACCGATGGCGGCCATCAAAAACGCAAAGCGAGATTGCCACTTCTCCACATGAGTAATTGGGCGAGATTATTTATAGGTTTATGAAAGGGGGAAGAAAATTATCTGATATCCCTTCTTACTTTTTTGATGGACATCAACCTATCTAAGAATATAATAAAACAAATCTACCACCGCCCTAACTGTTACCCAAATCCTAAGAGTTGGAGTTAAGGCAGAGAGTTGTAGACGAAGAGAATCATTTTCTAATAGATATTTTGAGATCATCCACAATATACTACTCATCATCTATCCCATCGTTGTGAGCAGATTCAGCTTTCATCTTTTTAATAAAGGAAGCATGTTGTGTGAAATCAAAAGTTAATCCCATCATCCTTTCAAGGATCTCACATACAAGATATCTAAAATTTAATATATCTGAATCGGTAATTGTGGGTGTAGCATCTTCATGATATAGTCTACATCTTAAATCATAATAATAGGCAATTCTATCCCAATATTTCTCAGGAATTATTTTTTGATTCCTTATAATTTTGTGGAGTCTCTCTCTGTATTTTTCTTGCGATTTGTTAATCTTTATTTTCTTAATCCATACTAAATAATCTTTGAATGCTATCTCAAGACAACTATCAAGCAATATCAATGCGTATCTGTTTTTATTTTCTAATTTTGTTTTTAGTATAGCGTCAACTGCCAAAATGTTTTCTAGAATCCCTCTGGACCATGGAGATGTTTTTATTATTTCTCTATTCTCTTTAAGTGCTTTATTGAAATATGATTCTTTACCTGGGGGCAATTGAGGAAAATCACTATCTCTGGGGTCTCTTGATCTTAAATCTATGGTGATTATCGAGCCGGTGCGATATGGTTTGATCTCCTCATCGGAACTTGAAGAAAGTCTTCTACTGAGTTGGACATAAGGTTTTGCATATTTTAATATTAAATCAAGGAGTTTTTGATATGTAGGATTAAGAGAGTCTATATTGGATTTTGAACTATTCCAAGGCATAAATCGATTTTTTCCATTTAGCCTAATTATCCCCTTAAACCAAGCAACAGTAGGATGGGGCTGCCCTAGCATTCCAGATTTAAATCCTAAACGATGATCATTCACATTCTTAAGAATCATTCTATCATTGCAATAGACATCGAAACCATATTCACCTGTTTGACTTGATTCTAGCATAAGTCCGACTAATAACTCAACTCTAACATATTCTTCATTTTCACAAGGAATATTAAATAGGTATCTTCGAGGTTCTCTTCCTGGAGGATAGGCCCATCTATCAAATATTATTGGAGTAAGAGTGACTCCATTTACCTTGATTCTAACTCCATGTTCGTGCATATAATAAAAATATGTTTCGGCTATCTTCTGTTTGATATCGTTGATCACTTTATCATTTATTCTGAATTTTAATTGTTTTAATATGAATCTCGTTTTTCCAGGCTCTATGTTGTCTGTCTTGAACTTTTTTACCTTCCAACTTTCGTTGCTAAGCCACTCATCATCTATTATTATCTTAAATGTATCATTAGTGCCATATCTGCTTATAGTCTCTGAATATCCTGCCAACGCAATTAGTGCTCTTTTAGATCCTACGCCAAAAATACCGAGAGTTTCCTCATCAAGCGTTCGTTCGGTTCCACCCGGCTGAATAATCATGGAGAGAATATCCTCCCGAATGCCTCCTGAATTATCTTCATATTCTATTTTATTATCCCCTTCATCAAAAAACAGGGTTATCTTTAATTCTTCTTTTTTACCGTTTATCTTCCAATTATCTATAGAATTATCAATCATTTCACATATGCCATGATATAAATCTATATCTTTAGATATAGACATTAGAACATTTTTCTTGGGTGTTGCATCAATTTCTCCTATAAATACATCTCCCATATTCTTGTCACCTCATAACTTCCACTAAACACCTCTTCCAAATGCCCGATACAAGATTTCCCATGTTTTTCTCATCATCCCCTCTCTCAACTCTTCTAGATTTAGGTTTTTCTCTAGGGCATATCTGAAATTTTTATCCTTCAGATTTTTCCTCTTTAAATTAAAACGAACTTCTCTAACCCTTTGCACCATTTAATTTCATATAACTTTTGATAATAAAAACCTTGCGAGATGTGGGCCTGCGCCCACTTACCTTACCGCCCGCTCCGCTGCCCTGCCTCTTTTACGCTTCCTGCTGTTATTCCAAAAAATCCAATAAAATTTTTATATTTGCCGCAGATAAGACAATAAGATAAAAGGAGGTGTGAAAATAAAGGAGATACTGCTGTTTTCAGCCACGGTTACGGCGGGCCTTTCCTTCCTGCTGTTCTTCATATCCATGGTATCATTTCACAGGTTGAGGGAGAAAAAACTCCTCTTCATCTCTCTTGCTCTACTCATCCTCTTCATAAAGGCAATGATCTCGCTTATATACCAGGACTTCCTCAACTCCCTTGTCTTCATGGATTTCATCATTGTGCTCATGCTGTATCTGGCTGCGGCAGGAAAATGAAGGAAGATTACCTCGCTCTCGAGACGAGAAAAAGGATATATGATCTCATCTCTTCTTCCCCAGGTCTCCATAAAAGGGAGATTGCGAGAGAGCTCAGCATGTCCCTGAGCACCATAGATTACCACCTCCACTACATGGAAAGGAAGGGCATACTCACAGCCCGCCAGGACGGGAAATACAAGCGATACTTCGTCTCAGAAAAAACGGAGGCGATGGACAAGAGGATAATGCCCCTGCTCCGCCAGGAAACGCCCCGAAGAATAGTCCTCTTCCTTTTACAGCATCCCCAGGCAATTCATAAGGAAATATGCGAGGCGGTGAAGAAGGCGCCCTCCACCATCTCCTTCCACATAAAAAAGCTCATCGATGCCGGCATAGTGGATGAAATATCTCTCGGAAGAGAGAAGGCCTATGTGGTGAAGAATCCTGAGAAGACGGCGGATTTGATAATCACCTACAGGAGCACCTTTCTCGATAAAGCGGTGGACAAGTTCGTGGAGGCGTGGACCGGCTTCGGAAGATGATTATTTCCTGAACATGTAGGCGGCGGCAAGCAGAATGAATATGATGCCCATGGCTATGGCCGCCACGGTCGCCCACACATTCTCCGTTATGAACTCTATGCTTATCTGATGCTCGCTGAAATGCGGAATTGTTATCAGAAGTATTTCCCCCTCATCCGTTGATATGTTGTAGTACTCCGGCATGATGCCGTCATCATCTGGATTCATTATGTCATCAAAGCTGTCCGCCTTAACAACGGGAATGCCGTCAAACTTTATTCTAAACCCAGCTTTGCACACCTTCTTTCCGAGGTTTATCTTCAGTATTTTCCCCCCGCTTGTATGGTCACCCGTCACACGAAGCACTATGCCTTCCTTTGATATCTCCGCGGGAACAACGCTGACATTTCCGAAGTAGGAGATGTAGTCCGTATCATTCACGCTGTAATCCATTATGGTTATCTCCCCTCCCATGGTCCTGTTCCTTATGCTCTCCTCCAGTTTCTCCTCCTCCTGCATGAAGCTGGCAAGCATGAGATCGCTGTGGGCTGTTATAATGCTGCCGTCATACTCTATCCCTCCATCGCTTATGAGAATGGCGCTGAAGTTTTCACCGCTGAGCGTTAGAGAGTTGCTGTCTTCCACACTCACATTGTAGTTTATACCGCTCACCACTATTTTATCCGCTTCCACCCTCAGAAAGCGGGTGGGTACGTCATGCAGTTCAACAACACATCCGGCATACTCTATGTGGAAGGAGGAGCCTCTTATGTTGAGAGGAATTATGGAATTCTCGAACTCATCCTTCAGGAAGGGGTTTCTCTCTATTATTTTCTCCAAGTTGTCAAAATACTTTATATCCAGCTCTATGGAATCATTTCTGTAAACTATGTCCATTATGTGCTTTCCGCTGGAGTAGCAGGATATAACGCCCTCCATGCCTGATGGCACATACTTTCCAAAAAGTTTCCCATCCTTCCATTCCAGATCTCCCAGGTCTATTGCCATTGAGTAGGGCAGAATAAGAATGGCAAGCATCAGGATGGGCAGGATACCTTTCATCTTCCTTTTATCCCCCTGTGTTTTATAAAGAGTTTGGTACAATCATCGAAGGGAGGCATCATATTCTTTTTACAAGCGATGCCACCATTAAAGGAAGGAGGACAGTTGCATCTCCCTCTATGGTAACTTTCTTCGCCCTCTCCTTCACCTTACCCCATGAAATCGCCTCTTTCAACCTTGCTCCCGACAAAGAGCCGTCCCACTCCACCGCCGTTGTTATGTAGACGGCAGCATCTAAGCCGCCATGAAACTGGGCCCACCATATGAGGTGATGCTTCGATACTCCTCCACCGATTATTATTCCTCCTATCCTCTCCTTTTCAAAGAATATGTCCGCCAGTTCCCTCTCATCCTTGAAAACATCTATTTCAATCTTTTTCTCCTGGGAAAGCATGAAGAGCTGGGAGCCCACTGCTCCATCCGTTATGGCGGGGATATACACTGGAATGGAGTTCTTCCATGCCCAGTAAAGGAAAGAATCGGAGCAGAGATGCTTTCCTATCTCCCATGCCACCTCCTTGGTGCTCATCCTTCCCTCAAAATCGCCGAAGAACTCCCTCATCTTCTCCTCGATTATTATGCCATAGCTCTCGTTGGGCACGAATACGTTGCCCAGCCGATTTATTCCTCTTTTGTGCAGCTCGCTGTCATCTGCATCAAAACTTCCGTGCTCGTAGGCGCGATAGCATCTTGCCAGATCATGATCTAAACTGCCGCATGTTGTTATTATGGCATCCACCATCTTCCTTTTCACCATCTCCCTTATCACGCCCCTCGTTCCTGTAGCAAGGATGCAGGCGGGAAATGTGAGGAATGTGAAATAATCATCCTTGATCATCTCCTCCATTATGTCAACGCCCATCGCCACCTTCTTTGCAGTGAAACCTCCTGCTTTGTAGAACTGCCTCACCAGCGAGTCAACATCCGCAGCATCTTCAATGTTGATATCCTCAACGTGCATAAATGCAAAAGAAAAGGAGATATAAAAACTTAAAAGAGGGTTGAGGGGGGAGTAGTTTAGTACTCTCCCATTCCTTCCATGCCTTCTCCGCCGCCACCGCCTTTGCCCTTGGATATCTCCCTGGCTGCTATGACGTCGTCAATGCGGAGAATCATTATCGCCACTTCTGTTGCGCTTCTCACTGCCTGCTTGCCCACTCTTATTGGCTCCAGCACATTGAGCTCCAGCATGTCGCCCACATCGCCTTTGTGAACGTTGACACCATAATGCTTCTTGCCCTCGGAGTGTTCTTTCTTGAGTTTTATGAGTATGTCTATGGGATCTATGCCCGCATTGGTCGCCAGAGCTCTGGGCACCACCTCTATGGCATCGGCGAACTTATTTATGGCCAGCTGCTCTCTTCCTCCCACCGTCTCTGCATAATCGCGGAGGGCCATGGAAATCTCTATGGCTGCTGAGCCGCCACCGGTAATCATCTTGCCATCTTCCAGAGCAACTGCTATGACGTTGAGAGCATCATTGAGTCCACGCTCTATCTCATCCACCACATGCTCTGTGCCCCCTCTCACCAGTATGCTCACCGCCTTTGCCTCTTTGCACTCTGTTATGAACACCATCTTGTCGTCGCCCACCTTCTTCTCTTCCACCTTTCCTGCCTCTCCGAGGTTCTCCGGCTTGATTTCGTCCAGGTCAGTCAGTATGGAAGCGCCTGTAGCCCTTGACAGCTTCTCCATGTCGGATTTCTTCACCCTTCTGACAGCAAATATTCCCTCCTTTGCCAGATAGTGCTGCGCAAGGTCATCAATTCCCTTCTGGCATATGACGACGTTGGCACCGCTCGCCTTTATCTTCTGAACCATGTCCTTTATCATCTGCTCTTCCTGATCCAGGAACTTCTGCAGCTGCTCAGGATCCGTTATGCGTATCTGGGCATCCACCTCGGTCTTCTTTACCTCCAGTGAGGTATTGATGAGCAGAATCTTGGCGTCTTTTACTATAGTGGGCATATCTGGATGAACTCTCTCCTTGTCCAGTATGATGCCGTTGATGAGCTCCGTATCCTCCACAGAGCCGCCCTGCTTCTTCTCCACCTTCACGTTGTCCAGATCCACCCTTATCTGACCATTAACCTCCTCTGCAATGGCCTTCACCGCCTTGTATGCTATCTCAGCCAGCATCTCCTTGTTGGCTCCTGCCACCTTTCCCGTCATCGATGTCTCAGCAATCCTCTTGAGCATTTCTTCATCGTCTGGCTTTATGTCCAGGGCAATGCTGTCCAGCACCTCACATGCCTTCTTGCTGGCAAGGCGATAACCCTCTGCTATGACGGTGGGATGAATATCCTGCTCTATCAAATCCTGAGCATATTTGAGCAGCTCTCCCGCGAGAACTACGGCCGTCGTTGTCCCATCGCCGCACTCCTCATCCTGTGCTTTTGCTACCTCAACAATCATCTTGGCTGCGGGATGCTCCACCTCTATCTCCTTCAGGATTGTGACACCATCATTGGTTATCACCACATCGCCCATGCTGTCCACGAGCATTTTGTCCATGCCCTTGGGTCCCATGGTAGAGCGTACAGCATCTGCTATCGCCATTGCAGCCCTTATGTTGTTGAACTGCGCTTCCCTACCTTTCTCTCTTTCCGTTCCTTCCTTCAATATCAAAATTGGTGTTCTTCCTGACATCATCTTACATCACCGATGGGTATAATAATTCTTCTATATAAAATTTTCGTCGTAGGTTTTGCCCATGAAGATGACAAGAAGGGTGGAAATAAGGAGAAAGAGGGAATATACCGCAAGGGTGCTGCCAAGATTCCATCCCCACAGAATGGGGGCCACCATTATGTGCATCATTATGAACATAAAGGGGAGGGCGATTATCCCACTCACTGCAAGATCCACGGCGACGGGTGTTTTGAAAGAAGCGTCGAGCATTCTCACAAGCACAAGCCCTGTGGCTATGGTTCCCGTTTCCATTCCATACAGACCTGCTATTCTCTCATAGGTGTATTCCCTCCATGATCTCCTCCCGAGATAGAATATCCATATCAAAGTGAGTACCCCCGTCAGGGCGGATATGAAAAGTATGGGAAGGGCATATTTTCCAATTATCCTTAAAGAGATGGAGGAAATGGAGGCAACAACCAGCACATCCACACCCCATCCCGTTATCCTGTTCTGCAATCCCGAATCCATTATGCCTCCCGCGCCCAATTTTTCCATCGCCAGCCTTACCACATAGGCAATCAGGAGCCCCCATATGAAAAAGAAACCCCAGTACATCTCTGAGATGTCTTCCGGCAGGATATAACCAAGGGCTGTGACATTCTCCCCACCATAAATGGTGGGGCTTCTACAGAGAGGCAGGAGCAGGCACATTGAAATCATTGAGAGAAGTTTGCTGAGTTTTGTGATTTCTAACATAATTTATTGTTGTTTCTGCATC
>JAGGZK010000073.1 GCA_021162065.1 Thermoplasmata archaeon | reverse complement strand
TCCATATCGAGCCTTCCAAGATTTTTTATTCCCCTTGCCTCAACATCTATGCTGAATCTGCTTCCCGCCGGCAGGATGTAAGTTCTGGTGTAGTAGGGAATGACAGGCCTGTTTTCAGAAATCAGCATGGAATAGTTTTCCTTAAGAAGAGAGTGAAAGTCGATATCCTTTACCTTCGTTTCATCATGGCTTTCCACCTGCATCTGTAATGTAAGGGATAATATTATGATGCCAATAACCAGATGCCTTGCAGATTTCATGGGGAATATATGGGGAAATAACTTATAAATATTCAGATATAAAAGGGAAAAGCCGGAGAAGGGGAAACCTCTCCAGAATTTTCTGAATCATTTCGATGATTGTTGTTGTCCTCTGAGAATGGATATTCAGGGGTGTGGAGAGAGAAACCGGGAGAACGAAAAAATCATCTCCTCCCTTTTCCTTCACCATGACGTATCCGGTGTAGCCCCCAAATTTGTTTTCATCAACCTTTACCGAAACATTTACCACCACTCTCTCTCCACCTTTGAGCTCCTCTCCATAGGATGGGTTGAAACTCCATGTTCCCCATTCTGGATATTCTGCTATTTCCCAGTCCAGTGTTGAGTTGGCATCTCCTGCATTTTCAACGGTGAATGTTCCCTCCACCATCTCTCCCATCTTCACATCGTTCCATCTAAGATTGCCATAGCAGTATATCTCCGCTCCTTCATGCTCCCGAAGTATGTCAACTATAACACCCTCCACCACCGTAAGTCCATAGGGCATTTCATCAGGCAGGGAATACCATCCATCCTGCTTCCCGCCCCATCCGAAGTTTATGTGGTAAAAGTCATTGGTGTTGTAGCCGTCCACCACAACGTTATGGCCTGCGCTCCAGTCGGAGGTGACGAGAGCAAGGTGGGCAGGATATCCTTCTATGATATTCTTTCTCAACTCCTCATAGATATTTTCATCATTTTCAGTAAGCAATTTTATGTCATCAATTCCAAATCTCAGATATGCCTGATATGCCTGATTTACCCCGAAAGTGCCAGAAACTTCGTAACTGTAAACCTGTTTGGCTGCCACACCGCATGCAAAAACCAGCGCCGCCTTGTCATTATCGCTCAATTCCTCTCCATTTTCATAATGGAACTGGAGTGTTACCAGATATGAATTTAATTCTGGAAAGGATGGAAAATCATATTCCTCATGATCATCGTCAATCCAGAATTTGTTTTCCTCATAGTTATGATAATAATCATCACTGTCATTGAAGGATACATTACAGGTGGTTTGGTGATAATTTAAAATTTGAGCCATGGCAATGGCAGGGCAGCCGGCAACGCTTCTTTTTCCCTCTGCCTTATCCATGGGGCAGAAATTGTTGTACGGGCTGTTCTGATGCCACCTCGTTTCCACCCAACCTTCCGTGGAGGTGCTTCCTTCAGGAGGCCACTGCTGAAAATTGCTTGCCCTAAAATTTTTCCCATCTTTCAGAAGAGAATGCCACAAGGATTGTCTATCCTTTAAAATCTGTGGAGGCAATCTGGCAATGTTATCCAAACGAAGAGAGACATCTTCCTTCAATATCTGGAGGAGAATATTCTCTTCTCCAATTTCTCCAAAATTGCTGCTGAAGGAGTAGGCGATGATGGGAGGAAGCCGTTTATCGGCTGTCACAACCATATAACCTTGGGGCCGAAGATGGAATATGTAAAAGAGAGTTTTACCATTTTCTTTTATAACATCAGAATATCTTATAGAAAATTCTCCTGATTTTTCAAGAAAGGATATCTCTGCTTCAGCCGCCTTCATTGCATACTCCCTCCCGACACTATATGAAGAAAATGGCATTGCCGGGAGTGTCGACACCATAAAAATTGTTATAACAAAAGCCACCATAAACCATGCTGCAATTCTTTTTTTCATTCAAACTCCTCATTTTGATAATTCTTCAATGTTTATAGATATTTTCCCGATATGAATGCAATCCTCCTACAAATTTGTATCACTTTGATGAAAACCAGAATATTCTTAGGAATTAGTGTTTCACCATGCCACAATACCTCAACTTGCTTTTCTCACACTTTTGGTTGCCACAATATCTACGCCTGTTCCTGCCACATTTTTAATCAGAATCTCGCCTCTTTTTACAGGTGCACTCACCCTGGCTGCTTTCAGAGCAGACATTACCTTAAATATATCTCTTTTGGGGACCGGGCGGGTGGTTTTCACACTGACCAGAGGCCATTCCCCGCCCACCACAAAAATTGAGCTGGTGATAGTCCGTCTGGGGTCGAACATTTCCTCCTTTGCATATTCAATGCCGCGGGGGCAACCATTTCCTTCTATTTCAATCTCGCCCTCCACACGCTGAATCTTCATCCTGCAGCCAATGGGGCAGATTATGCATGTGATTTCTTTTATTTCCTCAGCGTTCACTGATATCCACCTCCAGCTTTTCTCCATTCAATACATCTTCTGTTATATCTACCCGGATCCTTATCATGGTGGATGGTATGGCAGAGCGCAGTTTTTTTCTGAATATCTCCTTTCTTTCATCTGATACAGAAAGCAGGGCGCCTTCCTTCATGGTTGTTCTGGCGCGGAGAGAAATCACCACCTTTCCGCTTCTGTCAATCCTCTGCGGAAGCACATACGACACATTTTGCCCCGGAAGCACTTCTATTACCTTCAATGGTCCCTTCCTCATTCCATAAAGGGCAGCATTTTTTCCGGCGAGCCGGGCTTCTTCTGCCAGCATATCGACGCTATCATGTACATGCAGGGAGTTACCGCATGAAAATACGCCAGGAAGAGATGTTTCCAAATCCTGGTTGACGACTGGTCCGCCAGTGCGAGGATCCAGCAATGCCCCTGCACTCTTAAGGAATTCGTTTTCCGGCAATAGACCAAGAGATAAAAGCAGGGTATCGCATTCTATGTATCTCTCCGTTCCCTTAATGGGTTTCAGATGTTCATCCACCTGTGAAATAGTCAACCCTTCCAGCCTTTCCTGGCCATGTATCTCCGTAACTGTATGGCTGAGCAGCAATGGTATGTTGTAATCCTCAAGACACTGCACCACGTTTCTGGGGAGTCCAGTAGCGTAAGGCAAAATCTCAACGACACCAATCACCTCAGCCCCTTCCAGTTTCAGCCGCCTCGCCATTATTAAACCTACATTGCCGGAACCCAAAATAACCACCTTTTTTCCAATCATTCTGTTATACAGGTTGATAAAGGCCTGGGCGACGCCTGCCGTGTATACTCCGCTGGGTCTTGTGCCCGGTATCATTGCAATCCATCTGGTTTTTTCCCGGCAGCCGGTGGCAACCACGACACTTTTCGCTTCTATCCTGTGCACTCCCTCCCTGTTGACAGCAGTGATGGAGGTGCCTTCCAGATTCAAAGCCATGGTTTCATTCATTATGGTGACACCGAGTTTTTCCGCCCTTTCCAGGCAGATTTCTGCATATTCTGGGCCTGTTAAGGATTCTCCCATCTCTCCAACACCAAATCCATCATGAATGCACTGTGGCAGTATACCTCCAAGCCAGTGATTGCGATCGAGAAGATATACCCTCTCCGCCCCATTCTCCTTGGCAGCCGCTGCTGCAATCAGCCCCGCCGGCCCGCCGCCAATCACCGCCACATCCACTCTATGCCTAATCATTCTCCTCCTCCTTCCTTGTCCTGCCCGCGAACAGAAAAGAGCCAGGAGATTTGAGTTTGATTTCCCGTGGCTCCATTCCAAACCTTTCCTCCATGATTCTCACAACATGCTGTGTGCAGAAGCCGCCTTGGCAGCGCCCCATGCCCGCCCTGCAGCGATATTTAACAGATGCCAATGTTCTTGCGCCCAGCGGATTTGAAAGGGCCTCGATGACTTCTGCCTCCGTAACCTGTTCACACCTGCACACTATTCTGCCATAGCCACTATTCTGTTTAATGACCTCTGATTTTCTGGAGTCGTCCATATCTGCGAATCTGTTACCATATGCATTTCTGTATCTGAACGTCTCTTTTTTCTTCAGCTCAACATGGCGGGCCACCATATCCACAACATATTTCCCTATTGCGGGAGCGGCGGTGAGGCCAGGTGACTCTATGCCCAGCAGGTTTATCATTCCCGGCACATCTTTGTATTCCTCAATTCTATAATCTGCCCACTCTCCCTTCTTGAGCTTGCATCTTATTCCCGAGTAGGCATTAATCACCGCCCTATCAGGCAGAGATGGCACAAGCTTTTTTGCCTCCTCCATCAGCATTTTCATTACTTCTCTGGTGGTGCGTGTGTCGTCAACATCATCCACATATTCCATACTCGGCCCCAGCAATATGTTGCCCTCAATCGTTGGTGTGATATGGATGCCCAGCACAGATTTGTCTCTTGGAGGGACAGGATATATCATGGAAGTGATGATATGGCTGTATTCCTTATCCAGCACAAGGTATTCCCCCCTGCAGGGGTATACATCAAAATCAGGCTCCATAAGCATAGACACTATCTCCCGGCAGTGAACGCCAGCAGCATTTATCAAAACCTCTGATGTGAACTCACCCCTATTTGTGATGATGGAGAATCCTCCTTTTTGTTCCTTTGCCTTTATATCCACCACCTTCGTTTCCAGCATAAATCTAACGCCATTCTCAGCAGCGGTTTCCGCGAGAGCAATGGTGAACTTATAGGGGGAAATAATGCCTGCAGTTGGAACCCAGAGGGCTTTACAACATTTAACATTAGGTTCATTTTTTTTCACATCATTTCCATCCACTATTTTCAGCCCCGGAACACCATTTTTTATACCTACCTCCTTTAATTCTTCAAGAACAGAAATTTCATCTTCATTGATGGCCACCACATACTTGCCCACCATTTTTATTTCAAGATGCATTTTCCTTGCCAACTTCTGAATCATCTGATTGCCTTCGACACAAAACTTAGCCTTGAGAGAGCCGGGAGGCGAATTTATTCCACTATGAATCACCCCGCTGTTGGCTTTGCTGGTGCCTGATGCAACATCCGAGCCAGCTTCAAAAACCACAGTTGGAATATCATACTTTGCCAGTTCCATGGCTATTGCCGAGCCAACAACCCCGCCTCCAATAATTGCCACCTGGAAGTCAAACATTGAATATGGAAATGCGAGTGCATTTATAAATCCTCACCAGAAATTTTTATTGAAAGCAGGAGTGGGAAGTACAAGAAACATATGAGAAAATTTTGTTAGGGTAACAGCATAGAGATATCACCAAAATTTTAAAAGCACATAAATATTAATCCTATATGAAAAAATCTCGTGTCATAGGAGTGGCAATAATTTTTGTGATGATATCCATTACAGCCACTCATTTTTTTGTGAGCAATGTGGGGGCCGCCGACAAGACGCCACCCGTTACTGTAATAAGTTTTTCTGGGGAGACCTATGAAAAGGATGGGGATACCTTTATAGGCCCGGGCACCACCATATGGCTCAATGCCACAGATGAAGGCACGGGTGTTAAATATCTCAATTACGAGATTTGGAGGGATAGCGATAACGATGGAGTTGTGGATACTCTTGAAGAATCGAGAAAGATTATAGATAATGATGTTTATTTTTATGATAAAAATAGGGCTGCAAGGAAGATATCTGTTGCCCTGAATATTGATGAAGAATGCCTTCACAAGATAATTTACTGGAGCGAGGATTATGTTGGTAATGTGGAGTATTATGGAATGGAATTTGTGGATGAATGGTATTACTACTTCCAGCATGTCATAGTTCATATGGCAGATAGTGTTAAATTCGGCTCATCTGCTGCTGTCTCCAATATGAGCGGCAATGTAACTCTGGAAATTTTTACCGGAAGCGACGAGGTGGTCAATTTCTTCCCGGAGATAAATGCAACGGCAAGGGGTCTCTGGAGATGCTTTGATGCCTATGGAAACATTCTCTTTGCCATTGACACCAATACAGATGAGGCGAGAAGTTCTCCTGCCATAGCAGATATAGATGGCGATGGCATAAAGGAAGTGGTGGCGGGTACCACCAGCGGCTGGTTCGTGGAGGTCATGGAAGGAGACGATTTTGAGTGGACATTCCCAGCCATGTGGGATGGACCCGTTTACAGCGGACCATATGTGTGGCATTCCTCACCTGCACTTGTTGATGCCAACTCCGAAGTTGATGGCATGGAGGTGTTCATAGGAAATAATCCCTATAAGAGCGTGTGGTGCTTCGATGGCGACAACAGCGATGGCATCGATGATGGAATAACCATAAATGACGCCTATTTTCCCTGGGGGAAGGGACCGCTTGGCAATGAAGGAATTGAGTGGGACGTGATATGGGTTTATAATACCACGGGCAGAGTGATAGCATCCCCTGCTGTGGATGATATAGATGGAGATGGAGTGGATGATGTGGTGATAGGTGACACAACTGGCACACTTTATATATTAAATGCCATAGATGGATCTTTGGAATGGAGTTTTTCAGCAGGCGGTGCCATCTATTCCTCTGCCGCCCTTGCGGATATAGATGACGACGGTTTCAAGGAGATAATTTTCGGCTCAAATGATGGAAAGGTGTATTGCCTGCAGTGGAATGGAATATGGGGTATGGAGGAATGGAATTTCACCACGGGTGGAGCAGTTTATTCATCGCCTTCCGTGGGTGACATAGACGGGGATGGAAATTATGAAATAATTTTCGGCTCAAATGACTATAATGTTTACTGCTTGAATGCATCGGGAGTGCTTATATGGAATGTAACAACCGGTGGAGCAGTTTATTCCTCACCTGCTCTTGTGGATAAGAAATCCGGGAAGTATGGCGAGGAATGGCCCTTTTTCCGAGGAAATCTCAACCGAGATGGAGTATACCCAGAGAAGGGTAGAGAACTTGACATGTTCATAGGGTCTGATGATGGCTACATCTATAACATAAATGCCTCTGGAGGGGTGGAATTCAAATTTTTGACCAATGGCCGCATTCACACCTCGCCGGTGGCGGCAGATGTTGATGGCGATGGCTTCATAAACATCATGTTCTATGACTGGGGTGGCGATGATGTGGATGGGAACGACACCTTCTGGTGTCTCGAGAAGGGTGAAAAAAATACGCAATATGTAAGAGTTGATGTAAATGCTCCGCAAACAATCAAGAAAGTGATGAGCAAGGACGAGTATAATATCACATCCTCAACAGACATATGGCTGAATGCCACCGATATAGGTAACTGTTCCTCGGGGGTGAAATATATCCATTATGAGGTATGGTATGACAGCAATGATGATAATGTTGTGGACACAATGGTGGAGAGCCATACCATCTATGATAATGGTGCGGGAGATGAAAATTCCTCTGAAGGAGCGATTTCTGTACTGCTTCATATTCTTAATGAAGGCCTGAACGAATTAAGATGGTATGCCGTCGATAATGTGGGGAACGTGGAAGAGGAGCATTTTCAGGAGCATGAAGTCGTGGTTTATGCGCCCCATCTCACCATAACCAAGGATGACAGCAAGGATCCTGTTCACCCAGGTGATTACCTCCACTATTACATCACCATAACCAATGATGGAAATGCCAATGCAACCAATATTTTCATAACAGATAC
>JAGGZK010000029.1 GCA_021162065.1 Thermoplasmata archaeon | reverse complement strand
GTTTAATAATCATAGATACCACATGGGCATCCATGATTATCCTGCTAATGTATATTTTTCAAAAAATGTTACCGATGTTACTTGACATTACATATATCAAAGATTAAACTTTATAAAACAATAAGAGAGAAAAATTGGAAAAAGGTTGATCTTGCAGTTTGTTTGGTGAATCCTTATTTATCTACATCCCATCCATCTCAAATTCCTGGTAATTGAACCATATGCCCGATTTATGCAGATAACTGCGCTCTGCTTCCAGCAGGCGGAGATGCATTTCCTCCTCCTCGGCAATCTTTTCGAATAGATTCCTCAACTTATCATTTCCCGCTCTTTTTGCCGCCTCCCTGAAATAATCCCTTGCCCTCTCTTCAAATTTTATGGCATGGTCAAGGGCAGCATACTCTCCCGCTTTAGTGGAAAAATCAATTTTTTCAAATATGTCGAGATGCTTGCCCTCCGCCTTCGCATCCACCTTCTCGCCCAGGATTTCCTCTGCAATCTCCTTGAAGCGTTGTAAATGAGATATCTCATCCTTAGCAAGTTTTTCAAACATTTTCTTGCCATACTCATTGGGGCATTCCTGGGCGGCCTTCATATAATATGCATATCCATCCTTTTCCAGTTGCAATGCAACCTTTATATCTTCCATTTTATACCTCCTTTATCTTTTCAAGAATTATGGCGGGACATAAACGTTTTACACCCTCTATCTTGCCAATCTTATCTGCAAGAATTTTAGAGAGATGCTCTCCATCCTCTGCCCATATCTCCGCCATTATCATATGGTCGCCGGTGGAGAGATATACGGCTCTCGCTTCCTCCATCTCCGATATTTTTTTTGCTATATCCAGCAGTTTTGTTGGCTCGGCATCCAAACCAAGCAAAGTTATGCTGTTATATCCCAGTTTTTTTGGCTCGACTATGGCAGCATATTTCTTTATTATTCCTTTCTTTTCCAGTGCTTCCACTCTTTTTCTCACAGCACCTTCGCTAAGTCCCACCTCCTCCGCAATTCTGGTAAAAGGTGTTCTGGCGTTTTGCTGAAGTATTCCGATTATTTTTTTATCGATTTCATCAATCATATATTACGAACCTCGCACAAATCATCATTTAATCCGCATATTTATATCTTTTGCTTCCCTTCAATTTTTCAGAAATTATAATTATCGTAAAAAAAATTGTGGAAATCGTAACAAAAAATATATATATTCGGAATATATATAGATACGGTGATAAAAATGGAGGAATATAAAATACCCCTGCTGGGAGAAAAGTTCCCGGAATTGGAAGTACAGACAACTCATGGAAAGAAGAAACTGCCTGAAGAATTCAAAGGAAAGTGGTTTGTTCTGTTCAGCCATCCCGCCGACTTCACACCTGTATGCACAACAGAGTTTGTGGCATTTCAGCTGAGATACGAGGAGTTCAGAGAGATGAACACAGAGTTGATAGGGCTGAGCATAGATCAGGTGTTCAGCCACATAAAGTGGATTGAGTGGATAAAGGAGAACATAAAGGTGGATGGCAAGCCAGTAGAGATAGAGTTTCCGGTGATTGCAGATGATACAGGCAAAGTAGCAGCAAGGCTGGGCTTAATACATCCCGGAAAGGGAACTAACACTGTGAGGGCAGTATTCATCGTTGACCCAGAAGGCATTGTGAGAGCCATCCTTTATTATCCTCAGGAACTCGGGAGAAATATGGACGAAATCCTGAGAATGGTGAGGGGATTGCAGATGTCCGATAGCAAAGGAGTTGCCATACCGGCGAACTGGCCCAACAATGAAATAGTGAAAAGCAACGTCATAATCCCGCCCGCAAGCAGCGAGGAGGAGGCAAAGCAGCGCTTAGAGATGGCTGAAAGGGGAGAGATAGAATGCTTTGACTGGTGGCTCTGCCACAAAAAGGTGGAAGATTAAAATGATAAAGGTGGGAGACAAAATCCCTGATATGGAAGCAGAGGCGTACCATGAAGGAGATATAAGAAAAATACGGCTTTCTGACTACCGTGGCAAATGGCTGGTTATGGCTTTCTACCCCGCCGACTTCACCTTCGTATGCCCTACGGAACTGGAGGAACTGGCAGAAAACTATGAGGAATTTAAGGCAAGCGATGCAGAGGTTATAAGCATAAGCACCGACACCGCCTATGTGCACAAGGCGTGGCATGATGTTTCTGAAGCAATTGGCAAGATAAAATTTCCAATGGTTGCTGATCCCGCTGCCAGAATATGCAGGGAATTCGGTACTTACATGGAAGATGAGGGCGTCTCAATAAGGGCAACATTCATAATAAACCCGGAGGGCATCGTTAAGGCAATAGAGATGCATGACAACAGCATAGGTAGAAGTGCCAGAGAAATTCTGAGAAAACTGAAGGCGGCAAAATACACGGAAGAGCATCCTGGCGAGGTATGTCCTGCGAGCTGGGAGCCGGGTAAAAAAACTTTAAAAGTAAGTATAGATTTAATAGGGAAGATATAAGGAGGCGAAAAAATGTTAAGTGAAAGAATGTTAGAAGCGTTGAATAAACAGGTTAATGCCGAACTCTACTCCGCCTATCTCTATCTTTCCATGGCAGCATATTTTGAATCCATTAACCTTAAGGGATTTTCCAACTGGATGCGCGTGCAGGCGCAGGAGGAAGTGAGCCATGCCATGAAATTTTTTGATTACATCAATGAAAGGGGCGGGAGAGTAAAGATGATGGCAATAGAGCAGCCACCCACGGAGTGGAACTCGCCATTGGATGCATTCGAGACCACCTACGAGCATGAAACCAACGTAACAAGAATGATTAATGACCTTGTTAACATGGCCATGGAGGAGAAAGATCACGCAACCTACAACATGCTGCAGTGGTTTGTGGCGGAGCAGGTGGAAGAAGAGGCAAGTGCGGATGAGATAAGACAGCAGCTGAAACTAATAGGCGATGATGGCAGAGGAATAATGATGCTTGATAGAGAGCTTAGACAAAGAACGTTCACACCACCCCAGGAGGAGAAACAATGATGTCGAAAATACCCATAGAGCTAAAGAATATGGAAGGAAAAGACATAGAAAAAGAAGTGCTTAGAGTTGCTATTATAGCAGAGTTGGATGCCATTAATTTATATGAGCAGATGGCAGCGATGGTGAAGGATGAGGGAATCAAAGCGGTGCTAAAGGATGTGGCAGATGAGGAAAAAACCCATGTGGGTGAGTTTCTTACCCTTCTCTTAAAACTTGATGAGAAGCAGGTTGAGGAGATGGAGAAGGGGAGCAAGGAAGTTGAGGAGATTTTAGGAGGTGAATGAATGGCGGAGAGGTATGAAGTATATAAATGTGAGATATGCGGAAATGTTGTGGAAGTGCTTCATGGCGGGAAAG
>JAGGZK010000049.1 GCA_021162065.1 Thermoplasmata archaeon | reverse complement strand
TTGCAGACGTTTACTGGCCCTCCTTCAAAAAGACCGATTTTCTGAGGGCCATCCAGTCATATCAGAGGAGGCAGAGAAGATATGGGAAGTAGGGTTCCTCAACTTCTATTCATCGCCGGCATCATTCTTCTGTTCCTTGCTTTTCTTACTGGAGAGGGAAAAGGAGGAATATTCATTATCTTCCCCTTTTTCTACGGAAGCGGGATATTCAGCATGGCTGGCGTTCTTCTCATTTTCTTTTCCTTCCTGAGTTTCTTCTTTTCCTTCCCCCATGAAATGGGAAAAACTGAATTTCCGCCGACTGAAAAGAGAGAGATGAAAACAGGAGGCATAATATTCATAGGCCCAATCCCCATAGTTTTTTCCAGTGATGAAAAAATGGGCAGATTGCTTGTAACAATTGCCATATTAATTGCAATCTTTATTTTTGCCCTCCTGCTCATTATGCAACTCTTCCCATTCTGAAGGCACCGGTGAGGCGTATCTCCTCCCCTTCCAGTAGATAATCTATCCAGTGTCGGGATATCACCTCTCCGCATCCCTGCACCCTGAGCTGAAATCTGGCGCCCTCCTCCCTCATCTCTATGACGCCGTCCATGAGATGCTTTATGGTCTGCACCTCTATCTCCTCATGCATTCCTCTTGTCATGCTGAACATGGATGTCACATTGCTTCTTTTACACATTCCGCTCAGAACCTGTAGGAATCGAAATACCGCCTTTGCATCTGAATAAACTATGAGGGTGGAAAGGGAATCAAAAACCAGCCTGTATCTTTTGCCCTCCTCCTTTATCAGCTGTATTATGGAGGATGCTATTCTCTCCCTGTTGATGGGGCTGTCTACGAAGGTCACCCACTCCCCCGTTTCCTGAAGCTCGACACCCGTGGAGTAAACGTCTATGTATCTTATCCTTCCCTGGGATTCATACTCTGAAAATTTCTCATCCAGTTTTTTCATCTCCTCGCTCATGTCCTTGAAGGATTTGTCGGTGAGCACAAATATTATATCCTCTCCCTCCTCCAGTCCAGAAAGAGCAAAACGCTTCAGTATTATCTCCCTTCCTATGAAAGGCGGTGCATAAACCAGAACATTGCTTTTCAGAGGTATTCCCCCCTTCAGAAGTTCGTCCAGTCTGACAATTCCTGTTTTAGCGAGCATTTAACCACTCCATAATCTTCTCCACCATTCTTTCAAATGCCTCATAAACCCCCTGTCCCGTTATGGCAACACTTTCCATCACGTCCCCCTGCACTCCCATCCTCGCCTTCACCTCTTCCTTGCGGAGGGCTCCAGGCAGGTCCTGCTTGTTGGCCACCACCACGAAGGGGATCCCTCCAAATCTTTCAAGCATTCTCTTTGCATACTCAAATTCATGAGGCTTTGTTGAATCCACTACCAGAAAGACGCCCATGGAGGAGGCGCCGAGTTTGTCCAGCAGCGGAAGAAATCTCTCCTGTCCTGGTATCCCGAAAATCTCCGCTCTATAGCCCTTATAGTCAACGGTTGCGTGCTCCACGCCGACGGTGGCGCCCATTCTCTCCACCGGAGTGAAATTTCTTGCCATGGCTTTTATGAAGGTTGTTTTCCCTGACTGATACGGCCCTATCACGCTTATCTTGGGTATATAGACCCTTATCCCTCCGGGTTTGAAAATTTTGAAATCGAATTTTTTTCCCTCATTGTTGTTCCAGTCGATTTTCTTTATGGTGAGCCTCTGTCGTGTGGCCACATCCTCCACCATGTTTATCTCTATTATGGAATTGAAGGTTCTTTTTATCCTGTAGAGTAACGCCTCCTTGTAGGGCCATGCAATGAAATTGTATATGGTGGCGAATCCGAAGGAGCCCGCATCCTTGTTTATCCTCTCTATACCCTCCAGCGCTTCCCTCTCCCCGCACATATCCAGAAGGTTGGAGAGGGAATCGAAAACTATTACTCCCTCCTGCTCCCCATTCTTCTCAAGTATTTCAAGCAGCGCATCCTCATAACTCCTTATGTCATGGGGTTCCTCCACCACATATTTTTCTTCCGTAGGTGCCCCCACAAGAGAGGAGTAGCCGTCCACTATTGTAAGATTCTCATATCTTTTTACGTCCCAGTTAAAATCCGCAAACTTTCTCACCACATTTTTGGGAGAGCTTTCCGAAACCACATATATGCCCCTTTTCCCCTTCTCCAGATTATGATGCAGCACATGGATGCCAACATCGCTCTCCTCCACGCCTGGCTCCACACTGAAAACAAGAGATTTCCCGGGCGGTATGCCCCCAAGATATTCATCCAGTTTCGGTATACCCGTCTCTATCATTTTCTGTCCCGCAGTATCTCCTCAACCTTTTTTGCTCCCTCCAAGAGCACTTCCTCCATTCCATCTTCATTTTCCACCACTATTGCCAGAAGGGCATGGGGGCCTGCTCCCGTCACCATTATCCTCTTTTCCCTTCCCTCCACAATCACCTTTTTTGGTACTCCAGCCCCTATTTCATCCATGGCCACCTCTGCCGAACTCAACAGGGTGGCGAGCATGGCGGCAAAGGCCTCAGCATGTATCTTGTCCATGCTGGAATATATTAGAAGACCGTCTCTGGAGACTATGCATCCCCCCTCCACCTTTCCGGCAGATTCTATGTCGGTGAATATCTTTCTATACGCCTCCTCTTTCATGATTATCTATCCAATATTTATGAAAAGGTAATAAAACTTTCTAAAAATCTCGAGGGCAAAAGGCAATAAACAAATATATCTCCTTGCCTATTATTTTTTATGAAGTCTTCACGGATACCGGGCTTTTATAAAATGCCTGTTGAGGAAAGGGTCAGAAAGGTGAAGGAGTTCGCCGGCCTTACCGATGAGGAGGAAAAACTGCTGCTTTCCTTCAGCGCTCTTCCAAAGGATATAGCCAACATAATGGTGGAGAATGTGGTAAGCACCATGCAGCTGCCCCTTGGTATAGCAACCAATTTCACAGTCAATGGAAAGGATGTGCTCATTCCCATGGCAATAGAGGAGACCTCTGTGGTGGCCGCCGCCTCCAACGCCGCAAAGATGGCAAGGCCAGAGGGCTTCAAAGCAAAGGCGACGGAGCCGGTAATGATAGGCCAGATACAGATTCTCAATCCTTCCAAGGATGCCCAGGAGAGGATAATGGAAAGGAAGGAGGATATACTGGAGCTGGCGAATGCCCAGGATAAGATACTGGTGAGCATAGGGGGTGGGGCGAAGGACATAGAGGCGAGATGCCTCAGGGCGGATATGATGGTCGTGCATATTTTAGTGGATGTGAGGGATGCCATGGGTGCAAATGCGGTGAATACCATGGCTGAAGCCATTGCCCCTCTGCTGGAGAAAATAACGGGAGGAAAGGCGCTGCTCCGCATAATTTCCAACCTTGCCATATATCGCCTTGCCGAGGCGGAGGTGACTTACAGAAAGGATGCTATAGGGGGGGAAGATGTGGTGGATAATGTTGTGAAGGCATACGAGTTTGCGGCCCTCGACATATTCAGAACGGCCACCCATAACAAGGGAATAATGAATGGGATAGATGCGGTTGTCATAGCCACGGGCAATGACTGGAGGGCAGTGGAGGCTGGAGCACACTCCTATGCGGCCATGAATGGTTATAAGCCCCTCACCACATGGCAAAAGGATGAGAACGGCGATTTGAGGGGTCATATAAAGATTCCCATTGCTGTTGGCACTGTAGGCGGGATAACAAAGGTTCATCCCATGGCAAAACTATGTCTGAGGATACTGGGTGTTCAGAATGCGAGAGAGCTGGCGGAGATAATGGCAGCCGTGGGACTTGCACAGAATTTTGCTGCTTTAAGGGCCCTTGCCACCAAGGGAATACAGGCAGGTCATATGAAGCTGCATGCGCAGAACATTGCGGTGATGGCCGGGGCGACGGGGGATGAGATAGAGATGGTGGCAAGGAAGATGATCGAGGAAGGAAAAATAAGGATGGACAGGGCGAAGGAAATACTTGAGGAAATCAGAAAAAAATAAAAAGATTTAATAGGGAGGAATATTTAACTTAACATGAACAGGAAGGGGATGGGTCTATTCGTGCTTGGGGCTATTTTTGTGTCTTTGCTACTTCTGCAGACGGCGGCGAACGCAAATCTTCCATATGGGAATGTGCTTTTTGTGGATGATGATTTTGCCAATAACGATGCTGGCAACAATAAATTCAACAGAATCCAGTACGCCATAGATAACGCCACCGACGGCGACATCATATTTGTTTTCTCTGGGGAATATGAGGAGAATCTTTTTGTGAATAAGAGGGTCGTTCTCATGGGAGAGAGCGCCGGAGATGTCATCATAGACGGAAATTCCAGGCTGTATGCCGTCAATATTCTTGCATCCGATGTGGTGATGGAGAATTTCACCATAATGCGTGGTCTCGGTTCAACCCTCCGCATCCATTATGATGATGTCACCGTCAAAAACTGCATAATAACGGAAAGTGAAATAGGAATGGATATAGAGGGCAACAACATTTCCATCATCAACTGCAGCATATATGATGTTCCCACAGCCATCACCATGAAGGGCAACAACATTTCCATCATCAACTGCAGCATATACAATGCCGACTGGGGAATCAATGCCACCGAGTGCAGCAACTCAAGCATATACGGCATTGAGGCATATGACATAGAGAATAAGGCAATAAAAATGGACTCCTCAGAACATATGGTTATAGAAGTCCCGACCATACATGGCTCCTTCTGTGGAATATGGTTTTTGAATACCTCCAATTCCACCCTTATAGGGGGCAACATATCCTCCAACAAAATGGGCATAAAGATGGAAAAGGCGTATTTCAATGAGATAAAGAATTCACTCTTTCTAAATAATTTCGGCTACGGCATATACTCCACCGATTCCTATGCCAACCTCATTCATCATAACAATTTTATAGGAAATGGAATAAATGCCTACGATACTGGAGCCAACATATGGAATAGCAGCGTTGGAAACTACTGGGATGATTACTCTGCTCCAGACGCCAACCAGGACGGCATAGGAGATGTGTCCTATGCAGTGGGGAGCAACATGGATTACCGCCCGCTGGTGTATGAAATATCCTCCTCCCCAATGTTTGTGTGGGTCGATGATGACTATGACTCCACCACTCCCGGATGGGGTATAGACCATTTTGATGAGATACAGATGGCCATAGATGCGGTGCAGGAGGGAGGAGAATGCTATGTCTACCCAGGTTACTATGCCCAGGAGATTGTGGTCGAAAAGAGGTTGACGTTGGTTGGAGAGGATGCCGTCATCGATTCCCCAGGCGAGGGAATATTCATCCTTGCCAGCTATGTGAGGGTGGAGGGCTTTACCATATATGCTGACATGAATGGAATAAAGGTGTTGGGTGCGATGAATGTAAGCATCTACAACTGTTCTGCCACGGATGCCATATTTGGAGCATATCTCATAAACTCCATGAACTGCAGCATAGGAGGAAGTGAATTCTACGATTGCATGAAGGGCATATTTCTTTTCAATGTTTCCCATTCCAGCATCTGGAGCAACAAATTGCACAACAACTCCTACTTTGGAATGGAGATAAGCCATGGCTCCATGGATAATATGATATACGACAATACCTTTGAAAACAACGGAAATTATGGATTATGCATTGTGCAGAACTCCAATGGAAACGGCATCTACCACAACAATTTCATGAACAATCCTTCCTATGACGAGTGCGACAACAGCTGGAATGGATTAAGGGAGGATGCCATCGGAAATTACTGGTGGGATTATGATGGTACAGACGCCAACAGGGATGGAATGGGTGACGAGCCATATCTCATAAATGGCGGCGCCATAGATGAATATCCTCTGATGAATCCTGTCCAGAATCCGCCCCTTTTTGTATGGGTGAATGGGAAATACGATCCATCATTCCCCGGATGGGGACTTGACCATTTCACTTCCGTGGGAAATGCCATAGATAATGTGGTGGAGGCTGGAGGATGCCACATCTTTGACGGAACATATGTTGAAAATATAATAGTATCCAAGAGAATGTTTATCACTGGAGAGGAAGGAAGCATTCTGGACGGGAATGGGGAAATGGTTGTGTATATAAACTCTGATGATGTGGAGATGATAAATCTAAATGTGAGAAATGCCTGGGATGATGCGGGCATAAAGATTACAGGAAGCAATGTGAGGGTGGAGGGATGCAGTGTTTACAACAATTATTATGGTATCACAACCAATGGCATGGACATCCAGGTGGAGGGATGCGGCATTTTCGACAATTCCTATGCGGGCATACTGATGCAGTACACCTCTTCTTCGGAAATAAAGGATTGTGAGATATATGGAAACAATAATGGAATGATAATGAGATATGCCTTCAATAACACTGTGGAGGGAAGCAGGATAGTCAACAACTTTGTCAACGGTGTTTGGCTATTCCAGTGCCACGATAATGTATTTCATCACAGCGATTTTGAGAACAACGCATGGGGCGTTTACCTGCAGTATTCTCCAAACAATGTTTTCCATTTCAACAACTTTGTGGGGAATGGAGAGCATGTGTATGACAACACCGTAAATGTATGGAACGACAGTGTTGGAAACTACTGGGATGATTATTCCGGCACGGATCTCAATGAGGATGGCATAGGGGATGTTCCATACAGGATAAATGGCTACGGAATGGATTACCGTCCGCTCATAAGAAGGGCGGGATTGCCGGTGGCGTATTTCTCCTTCGCTCCCACAACTCCATACACGTACCAGAGCGTTTCGTTTTATGATAACTCCGTCGATCTTGACGGCACCATTGTGGCATGGCAGTGGGACTTTGGAGATGGAAATACAAGCAATGAGCAGAATCCTACCCACTTTTATGCCGACAATGGAGTGTATATTGTAAACCTCACCATATTTGATAACGATGGCAACAACGGAAGCATTGAGAAGGAGATAACGGTTCTTAACACCTATCCTGTTGCCAATTTCACTTGGGTTCCAGAGAAGCCTACAGATATTGAAGAAGTTACATTCAATGCTTCTTCCTCCTACGATATAGATGGCATGATTGTTAACTACACCTGGGACTTTGGAGACGGGAGCATTGCCTATGGAATGGAGGTGAAGCATACCTATGCTAACAATGGAAACTATATGGTTACACTTTCTGTGATGGATGATGATGGAGGAACGGATGAACTATCTTTAGAGATTACTGTGCTGAATGTTCCGCCATCTCCCTCCTTTACTGTGCCAACGGGTGAAATTATGGCAAAGGAGGATGTCACCTTCAATGCTTCTTCCTCCTACGATATAGATGGCATTATTGTTAATTACACCTGGGACTTTGGAGACGGGAGCATTGCCTATGGAATGGAGGTGAAGCACAGTTACGATGACAATGGAGTTTACGAGATTACACTCACTGTTATGGATGATGATGGCGACACAGCAAGCATTTCCCACGGAATAATGATAGAAAACAATAATCCTGTTGCCAATTTCACCTGGACCCCTGAGGAGCCAACTGATATTGATGAAATTGTGTTCAATGCTTCTTCCTCCTACGATATAGATGGCATGATTGTTAACTACACCTGGGACTTTGGAGACGGGAGCATTGCCTATGGAATGGAGGTGAAGCATGTATATCCGGATAATGGCACATATATTGTAAGGCTGTCCATAGAGGACGACGATGGGGGCACAGATTTCATATCAAAGATAATGGAGATAAAGAATGTTCCGCCCTCTGCCTTCTTCGATTATACCCCGGATGAACCAAATGATGTTGAGCCTGTAAAATTCATGGACCACTCCTATGATGCGGATGGCGAGATAGTCAACATATCTTGGCAGTTTGGAGATGGAAATTACAGTTATGAAAAGAATCCCGAGCACATATATGCTGAGAATGGAATCTACACCGTTGTTCTTACCGTTGTGGATAACGACGGCTCCACATCCAGCACATCCCGTGCAATTCTTATAAGAAATGTTCCTCCTGTTGCCAATTTCACCTGGACACCTGAGGAGCCTACGGATATTCAGGATGTGAGTTTCATTTCCCACAGTTATGATGAGGATGGCGAGATCGTGAATCATACATGGGATTTCGGAGACGGCAACATCTCCTATACCGAGAATGCCACCCATAGATACGGCGATGACGGAAACTACACCGTGAAACTCATCGTTAAAGACGATGACAACGATATTGGAGTGATGTCGGTATGGCTTACGATTAAAAATAAGCCTCCAACCGCCCTTTTCACATTCAAGCCTGAGAAGCCCAGACAGGATGAGGTGGTTACCTTCAATGCCAGTGCCAGCAAGGATGCAGATGGTGAAATTAAAAATTATTCCTGGGATTTTGAAAGCGATGGCATCATAGATGCATATGGAGAGGAGGTGAAACATGCTTTTGGTGAAAAGAAGCCGTATACTGTGACTCTCACGGTTGTGGACGACGATGGGGCGCAGGACACCTTCACCTTTGTGGTGAATGTGAGAGAGAAGGAGAAGACGCCCGGATTTGAGCTCATGATACTTCTGGCTGCCTCTGCCATACTGATATTTATGAAAAGGCGAAGGATAGGAATATGGAGAATGTGAAATACATCAGGGATTCTATATACGGAAATCTGAGGTTCGAGGGGGTATTCGTTGACCTCATCGAATCTCCGGAGATGCAGAGATTGCATGGGATAAAGCAACTGGGGTTTGCTTATCTTGTTTATCCGGGAGCGAATCATACAAGAATGGAGCACTCTCTTGGCGTGTCTCACGTTGCCCGGGAGATGGCCCATGCTCTGGATATGGAGGAAGATGTTGTTGCTGTTGCTGCTCTTCTTCATGATATAGGCCACGGACCCTTTTCCCACACTCTGGAATATCTGATGCATTCCAGGGAGGGAAAAAATCATGTGGAGATAACGAAGGAAATAATAAGTGGGGAGAGGAGGCTTGAGGACTATAAAGGGGGAAAAACCATAAAGGAAATTCTTTCTGAACATGGAATGGATGCGAGGGAAATTTTGGAAATACTTGAAGGGAAAAAGGAGGTTGCTTCGCAGATAATACATGGTCCTCTCGATGCGGATCAGATGGACTATCTCATGAGAGATGCATATTACACGGGAGTCGCCTACGGCGTTATAGATATGGACAGAATAATCCAGACCATGAAAGTTTACGATGATGAAATCGTCTTTGAGAGAAAGGGAGTGAGTGCACTTGAAAGCATGCTGGTGGCAAGAGCATTGATGTATTCCTCCGTATATCTCCACAAAACGGTGAGGATAGCGGAACTCATGCTCATAAAGGCGGTGGAAAGGGCGGAAAGGTTTGATTTTGCCTTCATGACGGATTGCGAACTGCTCTCACATCTCAGAGAAATGGGCGGCTACCAGAGGGACATGGTTTCCCGCCTTAAATACAGAAGATTGTTCAAAAGAGCCTTTGCCATGGGATTGGAGGAGATGAGCGAAGAGGAAAAGGAGGCGATGGCATCCCTGCCTGATGAGAAACAGCTGGAGGAGGAGATTTCGGCAGCTACGGGAGTGCCGGAGGAATATATAATAGTGGATATCCCCGGGAAGGACATCTTTCTTTCCGAGCCCAGGATAAGGAGGATTGACATAAAGGTGATGGAGGGAAGCGAGATAAATCCTCTCAGCCATTACACGCCACTGGCCACCGCCCTTCAGATGAGGGGCATAACGGAGTGGGCCATCATGGTTTCCTGCCCCGAAGAGTACAGAGAAAAAGTGGCAGAAAAGGCAGAGAAGGTGATATTTGGGTGAAAAGTAGGGAAAGTCCGAGGCATTTTCTCTAAGACTTATTTTATGGATAAGAATAATTTTCCTCTGCCTTCTCATACAAATGTTTATTTTCCTATTCTCATGTGGGTCTTTTATTCAAACTCTTACTATAGTAACATTTTTTAGAGAGGGTTTTTATACAATATATCGATGAGTTTATATTAGAATTATGTTATGATATACTACAAAGTATACAAAAGTGGTGATTGTAAGATGGGCCTACTTTCCAGATCAAGAAGAAAAGAAGAACTAAAAAAGCAGATTGATAATTTTAAACAAGACATAGAGAATAAGAAATGGGGAGATCTTGAACAGATCGTAATGGAAGGAACTTTAGAGCCATTTGAAACTCAGGGGCTATATATTGAGTATAAATTTAAAAAATATATAAAACAAAGATGGGACATCAAAATAGATGCTGACGATGCACGTTGGGCTTGGGAAAAAATTGTAGAGACTCTAAAGGAAAGGAAAAAATTAAAGATTGAGAAGGAAAAAAAGAGGAAAGAAAAGAGAGAAAGAATTAAGAAAAAAATTTTATGTGATATTAAAAATAATAATATCGAACCCCTTTTCTCTATTGTAGAAAGTTGTAACGGTAACTTTTTACAGGGAGAGGAAGAGTTCATAAGTCATTTAGAGAGAGCATATGGTATAAAAATTGATTATAAGTTTGCTAAAATAGTATGGAAAAAGGTCACAGAAAAAGTCGTCATAAAGAGAATTGGAAAATTTATGGCTGGTGAACAAAATAAAAAAAATTTTTTTAAAGTGCTATATTTGGTTTATAGGTATGAAAATGATTGGACAAATGTTGATGAAGAAGTGAAGAAGGAGTTCATATCTCAATCAAAAAAAATATATGGTATGACTCTTGACAAAAAACAAAGAGATAGACTAGGGGATAATTTATGGAATAAAATTAGAAGATATGGTAAAAGAAACCTCTTACACATGATGCAGAGACAGATTAATTTAACAAAGGAAATATCTAGGTTAGGAAATAAAAAAGATTATATTCGTGCGGATGCAGCATTAAAATTAGGAATATCACATGATAAAAGAGCGATTAGACCGCTTTTAGAGGCGTTAAAGGATAGAAATTGGGATGTAAAAGTTGCTGCCGCTGAAGCATTAGGCGAGATAGGAGACCCTAGAGTTTTAGAGGATGTGAGGAAACTTTTGACAAGTGTAGAAAGGGAGATTAAGAAGATAGAAAGTCAAATCAATAATTTAATGAAGAAAATTAAGAAACTTAGAGAAAGAGGAGGTTATTATGGGATAAAGCAATATTCTCGTGAGCGTGATGATCTAAAACTAAAAATGGAGAAAATGCTTTCCTATCCCAAGAGATTAAGAAGAGTGTTGGATGATCTAAAGGAGAAAAAATTTAGCCAGTTAGCCGTGTTAACAGAAAGTAAATTAAAAGAGATGGATTGGCAAGATTTTCAAGACAGAATCATTGAGGCATTAAACGGTGTTTCCAGCGACAAAAAGGTCGCTGATATGGGGATAGATGGTATAACTTCGGATGGTATTCCCATACAAGTAAAACAATCAGAAAATGTTGGTAGAAATGTTGTTGATAATTTCGAAACAGCTTTAAGAAGATATTATCCCAGCACTAAGAAAATATTGAAAGGGATTATTGTGGCGTTTAGCTTTACTAAAGGGGCATATGAAGAAGCATATCGAGCAAGATTAGAGGATAATATAAAGATTGATCTGATGGCTGTTGAAGAATTATTCGACTGAAAATCATTTAAATAACTTATAGAGGAAACTGCTTTCACTAAAATTATAAGTATCTCATACAGGCCTTACTCATAAAAAATGGGCCCGGCCGGATTCGAACCGGCGACCACCTGGTTATGAGCCAGGCGCTCCACCTGGCTAAGCTACGGGCCCCTCGAAACAAAATAGATTTTCAATATAAAAATTTACTCATATCCTCCTATTCTGAGCGTAGGGTCACCGAGCAGTATGAATTCCTCCATCGTCCAGTTATCTCCCGGATTTTCAGCAATGTATCTCATCTGCATTTCAACAAACATCTCTCCAAGCACGTTCGTTTTTTCCCATGCCTTGAAGAACTGGTAGGCGAGATATCCGGCGCCCCAGTGAGGTCCGCTTTCATCCACGCCTGTGAAGGCCACTCTTGTGGAGCCAATACTCGCTATCCCTCCTCCTGTTGGTTGCCTTATAAAATACCAGGCAAAGCATGGGAATTTGGCATCGAAGGGTACAGGTATGCCCTCCTCCTCCAGATCTGAGGTGTTGAAATCAAGTTTGGCCGTGGAGCATGCATCCAGGAAAATCACTGGAAGGTGGGGATTGTTGAAGAGGGCCATTATGTAGGGGGTGAAATAGCTCCCCACCCATTCCTCATCGCTTCCATTTATTGGATGTGTGCCCCATCCATAGGGAAAGCCATGTCCGGAATAATACAAAAATCCTGCACCACTCTCCATGGCCTTCTCTATCTCCAAAGCATTGAGATTGCCAAGGGAATCCCATATTCTGTAAGCTTCAAAACCATCCATCATCTCCGCCACAAGTTGATTCATGAACTCTCCCTCCACCACTCCCCATCCGGGAAAGGTGTCGCCGCCCACCAGAATCAATTTATCAAACCATTCTGAACCATGGGCGTTGTTTTCATAATCTATTATCTTTTTCACCACATTTCTGACGACCCTCTTATTCTCACAGGCAATTCTTCCAAGATAGACATCGGGATGCAGATCTATTATATCACTTTCCCCCACTCCCTCCTCGCAATCCTCCCCGTAGATGCCGTTGCCATTGGTATCCCATGAGGAAAAGACGACCTTGCAGCATCCTTCTATTCTGTATATATCTGCGTAATATAAATCCGTGGGCATTAGGAACGTCTCTATTTTATAGCTCCCTCTCCATTTATACACGGCGTTTCTTATGGGCATTTTGTAGACGCTCCCCACCAGCAGGACGTATTTTACTCCCCAGTTCTCTATGGCATTTTTAATAAAGTATTTTATCTTCTCCGCATCATCTCTTCCTTCAGGGGTAAAGTATTTTCCGCTGTAAATTTCATTCAGCCCCACAACCATCGTCTTTATTCCATGCTTCTCTTTGTGCTCCTTGAGTGGCTGAAGCTCGGAGGCCCATTCATCAGGAGTTATTATGAGAAAATCGTATACATCAACACTTTCCGGAAGGTATTCTCTTTTGAGATTCCCGTCCTCATAATAAATCATAACCCTCCTTCCGTTTTCTATACCAACCCCCTTCTCCATCACCTTCTTCATTTCCCACGGAGGATGTTCTGGTGAGAGCCAATGAATTTCCTTTTCCGCAGACGAAACTCTTTCAGTTTCTGTAAAGGAAAAGTCCTTTGTTGCAGGAAAATTTATCCCTGCCATGGTTGATGATAGAAGCAGCAGTAAAATAACCACGCTGACCTGCCATTTCATGGAAAGAATATGTTTTGGCATATAAATAACTACCTTTGATGTGGAGAAACATTTTAAACTCCTGTGCAATGCATCATCATGAGGAAAATTCTTGTTCCATATCTTTCCGTTTTTGCCCTTTCAATCTTTTTTATATCCTCCTCCGCTTCCACCCTCTACGTGGGCGATGGTGGCTATCCCAGCATTCAGGACGCGGTCGATGCCTCTTCGCCGGGGGACATCATAATAATAAAGGAGGGTTTTTACAATGGTACAGAGATAAACAAATCCATAACTCTAAGGGGAGAGGGAGGAGTGATAGAGGGAGATATAATAATAAATGCAGACAATGTCACCCTTGAAAACCTTATAGTGAGAAATTCCTATCATGCCATGGAAGTTCATGGAGACAACAACACGATAAAAAATTGTGTGGTGGCGGGAAATTCCTACGGAATGAAGATAGACGGTAATAACAACACCATCCTCTCTAATAAAATATTCGATAATAGGTTCTATGGGATAAACCTGGATTTTTCAAATGATAATATTGTAGAAGAAAATGAACTCTACGAAAACATGTGGGGGATGTATCTGGAACATTCCGACAGGAATTTAATAGCGGGGAACATCATAAAAAACAATACGGAAGGTATGAAAATACAGGCAAGTTATGAAAATGTCATCAAACTTAACAGCATAATGGGCAATGATGAGAAGGGCATCCACATGTGCTGCAAGAGCAGTGAAAACTATGTTTTCATGAATAATTTTATGAAAAACAAGATGAATGCCTATGTGTATGGAGAAAAAAACAGATGGGATTTTGGCGGAAGAGGGAATTACTGGGACGATTACAATGGAAGCGGGGAATATGTAATCTATGGGGATAACATAGACCATTGTCCCGCATCCTCTCCATATGCCCTGAATATATCTTCAAAAATGGAGATAGTGATATTCTGCCCGAAGGAGGGAGAAAGAGTTTCTGGTGTGGTGAAGGTGGAGGGACTGAATGAGGGGGGTGGAAAGGTGGAATGGCAGGTGGACAATGCTTCCTGGAAGAGGGCAAATGGAACCTTTTTCTGGTCCTTCGCCATAGACACTGAAAAACTTGGAAATGGGGAACATATTATACGGGTGAGAAACGGGGATACCGTTGCGGAAAGACGGATATATGTTTACAATAAAAAATCTCCGGGGTTCTCTGCAGTTTTTTCTGCACTCACCTTCGCCACAGTAGTTCTATGGAGATATATTAAAAGGGAGGAGGGAGGTTAGTCACTCGGGCTGTAGGGGTTGAAGGCAGGATCCCCATATAGATTGAACTCATGCAGGCACACATATTTCTTGTCCATGAATTTTCCTTCCTCAAATTTTGCATTGGTCCATCCATTCTCCAGCGGCGGCGTCCACAGGAATGTGGAGTTGGCATCCTTGTAGAGATACATGTTCTTTGCATCCCTCAGAGCCATTCCGACGGTGCTATCATTCTGCGTTATGTCCAGGATGAAGTCGTTGGCAACCACCGCTCCAAAGTGTGGGTCAGGATACTCACCTTTGGTGATCAAATTGAAGAGCGCCTTCACAAATCCCTTTGCTCCGAATCCCTTGAATATCAGTCCCGGCTCAAGATAACCCGGATCTGCAGTCACACGGGTGGATGCCACTATGGCATTTACCCCTGCATGTAGATACGCCTGTGTGAGACAGTTTTCGGGAATAAGTCCATCTGTTCTTCCCACAATGCAGCTCTCCACGAATATGACGCTCGGTCCCATATCCATGTTCACCACATATCTCACAGCATATGCTCCATGGCTTGACAGCCCGCTCGATATGCCGAGGGGTCCAAGAAATCTGGAGAGCCAGGTTATGGGTGGGAAGCCACGGGAATCAAGAAGGACGTCTCCAGATTCGTAGAGATAGTATATTCCATGGTTGAAAACAAAGATGATGTTGCTGTTCTCCTGATATTCTCCTCCTTTGACAACTCTTTCCCCACTTATGAACTCCAGGAAGTGCGGAAACGGAATGTTGAGGCGGGATGTGTATTTCGCCACATCCTTGAAGCCCTCACGCTGAGATGCCAGCAAATGAGTCCTCCTAACATTATATCCTGCCTCCTGAAGATCATGGGAAAGGCGGAGATTTATGAATAAACTTTCTCCGCTGGGCCATTTCGTCGGCTCCTCGCTTCCAGTTATCATTGAGGTGAGGGGCGTAATTATCGGGACCCACTGGAATTCTAAGCCGGCGCCCGTCTGCACCGTCGCATTGTTCTTCCAGCTGCCAAATTTGTCTATTATGGCGTTGTAGAAGGCGGTTCTGGCTATGAGGGCGGAGCAGTCTTCAGCATCATATCCTGTGACCCTGCCCACGGCATTCTCCATTTCCGGATAGTAGGTGTAGGAGTTATTTTCTATGTCGTTTGGTTTGGGATCTATGTCTCCATATATGAAGTCGCTGGGCAACTGTACTCCTATTATATTATCGCTATCTGGGTTGTAGTAGTAATACATGGGTACCATGGTCGGATCTGCCATTATGGCTATGTAGATGGGATTCTCTCTGTAATGCTCCCATAATGCTTTTGTGTCGCTTGCATTTATCTCCGCTATCTTCGCCAGAATGTTGTTGAGCTGCTCGTGGATTTTTAGAACATGCTCATTGCATGGGTCCACAAGTTCCTGATTGGTGGATGGATAAACAACACCTTCCACACCAACACTCTCATTTCCCGCGAAGGCAAACTCCGGCTTGGCGAATACTATGCCCTGATGATATGATGCAAGATAGGGAGCCATGGTGGACAGGTTGTTCATCAATGGCTCAAGGGGAGAATCCACCTCCTCCACATCTATCTTCAATCTGTATTTTCCGTTGAGTGTGGAGACCCATCTTCCAAGCACCTCCGTCACATATTTCCCGGGCTTGTTGTATATTATCGTTTCATAATGCACCTTATCCGTTACAATATCTCCATTTTCCACCTCCGGGATGCCGGCGGCGGTGGAGGTGTACACATACTCTTCCTCATCGGGGCTGTAAATCAGAAGAATTAAATCATCGCCCAGCTCACTCACGTGCTCGGAATTTTCATTTATCAAATCTATCTTGAGGCGGGCATATTTGTAATCTTCGGGGATAACAAAAGAGTTCAGACTGAAGAGGCCATTCATTATGGCGTTGAAGGTCTGAGCCGGCAGTATATCAACGGAGGCGGTGGTATTCTCAAATTCATAGGAGGTGACATTAAGAACGTTGACAGAGGTCACATCCAGCGGATTCGTCATGGTGATGTAGTCAACGCCTCCGAATCTGTTCTTCACCAAATCTATGAGGAAGTCCGTTATCTCATCCGCGCTCTCAAATCTCCATGTCTGACCATGCCCCTCGAGATTGCCGCATACGAATGTATACTTCACTCCCAAGGATTTTAACACACTTCTCACATTGTTTGTATCGTTGGTCACAAACACAGGTATGTTGAGATAGCTGGCTATGGGTGTTGCCACCACTCCGAGCTCATAACCATGCTGATTATTTTCTATAAGTAGGGCTGCATCGCTTCTCTTCCATATGCTGCTCATCTCTATGGAAACATTCTCCGGACTTCCCCTCCTTATCTCTTCATAAGGCGCAGGATATAAATCCATGAATCTCTCCACAGGTTTTGATGGATTATCAAAATTTTCCACGAGGAGTGGCTCCACATGCCTTCCGTTGTCATCATAATATAAAGCCACGGGGGTGGCTATGAGAGCGTAGAAGGGATTTTCCTCACTCACCACCACAGGAACTGCATCCTCATTTCTTTCTGACTCTATGCCGTCTATGGTGCCCATATCAAAACCGCTCACCTCATTAAATTTTTCCACACATCCGCTCAAAATAGGCAGGGAGAGAGCCAATACAACCATTATAGCCAGTTTTTTCCTGTCCATTTTTATCCCTCTTAATACGTTATATTCTTTGTGCCTATAATAGTTTCGCTTGATGAGATTATTGCATGCGTGGATTTCATTATCAATTTTTGGGGGTGAGGAGGAAAGGAAGGGCTGAACTATTTTGTCCTGATCACATGTACAGAACAGGAAATACAGGGGTCATAAGCCCGTATTATCTTCTCAGCTTCCTTTTTTATGACTTCGTCACTTTCTCCTGCAATATCTTTAAGGTATTCCTCCAGATTCCTTTCGATGTTCTCTGTATTCATGGCAGTGGGAGTTATTATATTTGCATAGGTGCATTTGCCATTCTTAAATTTGTAATGGTGAATCAGCAATCCTCTGGGCGCTTCAATAGCAGATATTCCTTCTCCATCAATATTTTTGGGAGAAATGTGCATCGGCTCATATTCCTTAACATTATCTGCTATTTCCATGGCTTCTATGGCGTAATGCACATTCTCTATGGCTTGGGCAACATTTATCCAGGCAACTCTATCGCTGGGGAATTTAATGGAATAGGAGAGGGCGATATCCTTCGCCTCTTCCCTAAGATATGGATTTATATTCAATCTGGCGAGGGCGCCCACCATGTAATCCCTCCCTCCAACTAACGATCTCTTGGCAGAGGAGTAATTCACCACATATTCCTCAAAATGCTTTTCATATTCCTCGCCTTCAAATTCCATATGAAGAGTTTTTATTTTTCCATTATAGAGAGGTATGCTTTTTCCATCGTAAAGCGATACATAATCGCTCTTTCTTTCGAAGTGTGGGTATTCGAGAGATGAAAACAGTTCAGCCGTTTCCACCAGAAGGGGATATATTTCTTTCATTTTTTTTATGTATCTTTCTATCACATCCTTGGTTATTCTTTTACTGAATCCTCCTGGAACCAGAGTGCAGGGTTGCACTTCCCTTCCCCCAAGCAGTGCTGTCATGTAATTTGTCGCCTCCTTTATGCGAAATGCCTTTTTGACAAGGTCATAATCTCTTTCAGCCATCTCTATTGCACTCTCGGCATTTACATAATCAGGGAGGGCAAGAAAGTAGAGGTGGAGAATGTGGCTCTGGATGTGGGAGCTTATGAGCATCATCTCTCTTATTCTCTCTACATTTTCTGGAACTTCAATCTCCAAGGCATTTTCTACAGCTTTTATGCTTGCAAGTTCATGGGCTACGGTGCATATCCCACACACTTTACCTGCCAGCTCATGGATATACATGTAATTTTTCCCTTTCATAAATGCTTCAAAGTATCGTGAACCCTCGTGAACACCAAATATCACACGCCTGATTTTGTCATCTTCCAGTTCTACACTAAGATTGGCATGTCCCTCTATTTTTGTTATCTCCTTAATGCTTATTCTTCTTTTAGCCATGATATAACCTCCTTAAATTTTTCATATGAAAAAAGGGAAAGACTCTCTATTATTTCATCTTTGGTGAATCCCATATCCTGAAGAATCTTTATATGTCCCTTGATATTGGCATCCTCATATGGGCCGCGGCAACCAAGGCACATTTTTCCATTATTTGGGCAGAGTGCCTTGCAGCCGCCCCTTGTTATGGGCCCCAAACATAGATGGCCATCATCAAGGAGACAGTTATTCTCTCGCAGGGAGCATTCCACACACACGCTGTATTCCTTATCCCGGTATTCTTTACCAATAATAAGTGAGGTTATGAGTTCAATCAACTCGTCTTTTGAGAAGGTGCATCCATAAATGTTGTAGTCCACATTTACATAGTATTCCAACGGTTTGGGATCTATGGGCACATCTGGAGGAAAACCATCATAAACCTCCATGGCTTCCTTTTTGGCCATCATGTTTACCAGTCCAGGCACTCCTCCAGTGACGGCACATGTTCCCAGAGCCACCAGTATTTTACTCTCCTTTCGTATCGTAAGTAATTTTAGTACCTCTTCTCTTGTTGTCGGTGTTCCTTCCACAAAGGCTATATCTACGGGCATCTCGTTGTACTCTTTGGCGAGCCTGAAATTTTTTATATTTAGGTATTTAAGAATTTCAAGAATTTTTGCCTCCAAGTTGAGAAATTGCACAGAGCAACCCTCGCAGCATGAAAGAGAAAATATGCCTATATTCAATCTATCACCCCCTGCACCTCGTGCGGCTTTTCAATAAGTTTAAGGGCGTCATTCAGGGAGAATACAGGGCCATCTCTGCAAACATACAGGCCGCCGACGGCGCAATGCCCGCATATTCCTATGCCACATTTCATATTCCTTTCCAGAGATAGATACATCTCGCCTGTTGGAAAGCCGAGTTCCATAAGGGAAATGGATGTGTACTTCATCATTATGGGTGGGCCACACATCAGTGTTACAGTATCTGAAACGTGTTTTATCCTGTCACAAAGTGTTGTTACAACGCCCACATTCCCTTTCCAACCTTCTTCTGGCTCGTCCACTGTTAACAGAACATCCATGTGTTTTGACCATTCCTCTAATTTGTATTTGAAAAGCATCAGAGAGGGTTTTCTTGCGCCATAGAGCAATGTCACATTCCTGAACTTTTTTCTGTTGTTGCAAACATACTCGATTACGGGCTTTAATGGTGCCAGACCTATGCCGCCTGCTGCTATGAGGAGATTCCTTCCCTCCGCCCTTTCTACGGGCCATCCATTGCCAAAGGGCCCTCTTATTCCAACATAATCTCCCACGTTCATCCTGTGAATCTTTTTTGTAATGTTTCCCACAGCTCTTATTGTTAAATCTATACTTTTTTCATTTCCACCAGAAATTGATATTGGTGCCTCTCCATATCCAAAAATGCTGAGTTCCACAAACTGTCCGGGTTTGAATTTGAGGGGCGATGATATAACAAAAGTTTTTGTATCTGGGGTTTCCTCTATTATATCAGTTATTCTGGCTACAGCAGGAAGATATGGATTATTCATTTTATCAACCTCCTTACAACTGCATGGATATCTATTCCGGCAGGACAAACCTCACTACATCTTCCACATCCAGTGCATGCATAGACACCGTATCTCATAACCGGAAAAACAAATTTATCATATATCCTGTATCTCACCCTTGCTTTTCTCTCCTCTCTGAAATTCTCTGCAGAGGTCTTTGCATAATCATAAAGATGACATGAGTCCCACACTCTTATTCTTTCTCCAGCACTGCCGTCAATATTTGTCATGTCTTTCACGTCAAAGCAGTGGCATGTGGGACATATGAAATTGCATTTTCCACAGGAGACACATTTTCTTCCGAGTTCTTCCCATATTGAATCATCAGCCCTGTTTTTTATCTTATGATAATATTTTTTTATATCATGTAGATTCGTTTTCACTTTCCGATTTATCTTGGTTTCTACGGAGTTTATTCTTCGAATTTTTCTCATTTCATCTTCTTCAGATGCCTCCTCAAAAAATTTGTCATCAATCAATTTTTCCCCTCTCTTACTGCCAATATCGACATAGAAATGGGGGCCAATATCTGTAAACCAGAGATCATATCTCTCTGGCACCATTCCTCCGAAGGCGGTGCAGAAGCAGGATTCTTTTGGATAGTCACAGGAGATGCCTATAATTATAGCATTCTCCCGCCTTTTCCTGTAGTAGGGATCCTCAAATTCATCCAACATATATTTATCCAGAACCTCAATAGCATTAACATCGCAACCACGCACGCCGAAGATTATGCTCTTATCATCACCTTCCTGCGGAAGATAGTCTTCAATCTCAACTCCTCCATTTTTTTTCTCAAACCTGAAAAATTTTTGTTCAGGGGGGAAAAATATGGGTTTTAAAGATATTTGTGTTCTATATGGAAGATTTATTATGTCCGATGTATCCTCTATCTTAGAAATTTTTGAAACACCGTTTTCCTCAACAGGAGCATAAAGAATGTATTCCTCTTTAAGGTATTTCAAGAATTCATTTACTCTGTTTTTAGCAATTTTCACTCCCATATTTATCACACTTTACGTGTTAATGCCATATCTAATAATAAATTTTTTGTATTTGAGAGGTGTTGAATTGTAAATTTTTGCATTTTAATCAATTAGAATTTCCAAAATTATAATACTGAATGCCCTAAAATTATAATTCTGGATTTTAAATAAAAGTGAGGGGACGCTCAAAAATCAGAAATTCTTAGGCTCAATCTTTTCTGGCCATGGCTCTCCCTTGAGGTATTCGTCTATTGCCCGTGCGCCTCTCTTTCCATCTCCCATGGCAAGAACCACTGTGGCTTCCCCGCGCACCGCGTCGCCTCCTGCAAAAACTCCTTTCATGGTTGTGCGGTATTTTTCATCCACTATCAATGTGCCCCATTTTGTTACTTTCAGTTCTGGAACTTCCTGATAAAGAACCTTGTTGGGCCTCTGTCCAATTGCGAAAACAACTGCATCCACTTCAAGTCCGAACTCCGTTCCGGGAACGGGTTTCGGTCTTCTTCTTCCAGATTCGTCTGGTTCTCCGAGTTCGTTCATAATAAGGACCACAGCTTTCACATTTCCCTCTTCATTACCTACAAACTCTACGGGACTTACCAAAAACATGAATTTAACACCCTCTTCCTCAGCATGCTTTATTTCTTCCTTTCTTGCAGTCATGTATTCCTTTGTTCTCCTGTAGATTATATACACTTCTTCATACCCTATGCGTAATGCACTCCTGGCCGCATCCATTGCCACATTGCCTCCGCCTATGACAGCCAGCTTCTTTCCTCTCTTTATGGGTGTGTCGTACTCGGGGAATTTGAAGGCTTTCATCAGATTTATTCTTGTCAGAAATTCATTGGCCGAATAAATGCCTTTGAGATTCACACCAGGAATATTTAGAAAGTTTGGTGTGCCGGCGCCTGTTCCCAAAAATACAGCATCGTAATCGTTCAGGATATCGTAAATGGTTAGTGTTTTTCCAACCACCACATTCTTGATAAATTTAACACCCAGAGATTTGAGATATTCCACCTCATATCTTGCTATTTCCTTCGGAAGCCTGAATTCAGGAATGCCATAGATCAGTACACCGCCGTAATCATGGAGTGCTTCAAAAACGGTTACATCATAACCCATCTTTACAAGATCTGCTGCGGCGGTCAATCCCGCAGGCCCAGAACCTATTATTGCCACTTTCTTTCCGTTATTCGGCGCGATATAAACCTCAGGATATATGCCCATCTTCTTTGCTTCATCAGCGACAAACCTCTCCAGTTTGCCTATGTTTATTTTGTCCCCAACCTTTCCCATAACGCAATGCATTTCACATTGCTGCTCCTGAGGGCAGACCCTGCCCGTTATGCAGGGAAGTGCATTTGTTTCGTGAATGATCTCAAGAGCACCCTTTATATCCTTCTCTCTAATTTTCTTTATAAATCCAGGAATGTTTACATCAACAGGGCATCCCTTTATACAGGGTGCATGGTTTACCGGGCATTGCAAACAGCGGGATGCCTCTTCCAGTGCAAGCTCCCATGTATAGCCAAGTGCCACCTCGTTGAAGTTGTGAATCCTCTCCTTTGGGTCTTGTTCAGGCATGGGAACTCTCTGCTTTTTCAGGGGTTTTGGCATTTCAACACCCTCCTTTCATATATTTATCAAGGGCAATCTTCTCCTCTGGCCTGTACTCCACAAGCCTGCTCATCAGTTCGTCAAAATCCACCTGATGGGCATCAAAATCTGGACCATCTGCACATGCAAATTTGATTTCTCCTCCGACCGTTACACGGCATGCGCCGCACATACCGGTGCCATCAACCATCAATGGATTTAAACTGGCATCCGTCTTTATTCCATACTCTTTGGTTATCTGGGAAATAAGTTTCATCATTATGACAGGACCCACAGTAAATACATAATCAGCCTTGCCCCCATTTTCCAAATACTCTCTCAACACATCTGTAGTGAAACCTTTACGTATATAACTTCCATCATCTGTGGTTATGAGAAGCTCATCACTTATTTTTTTGAATTCGTCCTCCAGAATAACATACTCTTTACTTCTAAACCCGATTATGCTTACCACACGGTTTCCCGCCTCTTTAAGGGCACGGGTAACTGCATATCCAATGGGTGCGCCCACTCCACCACTTACTATTACCGCCGTTCCATAATTCTGGATGGGCGTTGGATTTCCAAGAGGTCCTACTACGTCCATTATTTTATCCCCCGGTTCATAACTTCCGAGTTCATAGGTGGTCTTGCCCACTTCCTGAAACACAAGTTCTATATATCCCTCCTCTTCGTTCCATTTGAAAAGAGTGAGTGGTATTCTCTCGCCTTTTTCGTGAAGTCGCAGAATCACAAACTGTCCTGCATGGGCATTTCTTGCCACTATGGGTGCTCTGACCCTTATCCACTTTATGTTTGGGGCAAGAACCTTTTTATCCATTATTTCAAACATAGGGCATCATTGGTGAATTGCGGAAAAGTATTTAACAATTTCTTTAAAACCAACTTCTTAAATAAGAAAAAGGTAAAAATTTGCAAATTTAAAATTACCAAATTTATTTTCCATGGTGTAGTTTTAGTATAGCATCCTCTACGGCTTTGAGCGTTGCTGGTGCCGTTGGCGGCGGAGTCAATAGAGGATGAGTTCCTATCTGGAGAGTCAGATACCTCGATGCAGTATATCCGCTTTCGATGGCAAAACCCACGAGATTGATCAGCTCTCCCACAGTATCTCCACCTGCAATTTGACCGCCCAAGAAGAATTCACCCTGTTTTGTGAAAAGAAGTTTTGCTTTTATTTTTCTTGTATCAGGAAGAGAGCCAGGATGTTTGTCAACCGCCTCACTCCTCCCAACAACATAATCAAAGCCCTCTTCTATGGCCTGCCTTTCAATAAGCCCTGCAGCACCCATTGAGATATCCCCAATTTTGGTAACAAAAATCCCGATGGTGCCCTTAAGTTGCTTGAAGGCTTTAATTTTATATAGATTTGAACCTGCAATCCTGGCCTCTGCTGTGGCCACAGAGGCAAGCATAACGGGTTTTATTTTCCTCGTGAAAAAATCCCTCTTCTCTGCACAATCTCCGATTGCAAAAATATCTGGATGAGATGTTCGCATGTATTCATCAACCACGATTCCATTTTTGTTTACTTTCAGTCCCATTTTTTCCGCCAGTTCTATGTTTGGCTTGGCTCCTGCACTGACAATAATCATATCTCCATTTAATTTCTCTCCAGAGGATAGAACAACTCCATCTTCTCTTATTTCAACGACCTTAGAATTTGTGTGAATCTTCACCCCCAATCTGCTGAGTTCCTGTTCAGCCAATTCGCAGAACTCCTCATCAAATGAGATGGAAAGAATATGGGGAAGCATTTCGACTATGGTGACTCCTTTTCCCAATTTTCTTATCTCGTCTGCGAACTCTGCACCTATGAAACCACCGCCTATGATTATTACATCATTGCTTTCTTCAACTTTCTTCATTAACATTTTTAAGTAATCCGGGTCCTTCCTTACAAAAAATATATTATTTCCCTCTATTCCCTTTATGGGTGGTTTTACGGGTTTTGAACCTGTGGCTAAAATGAGTTTTTCAAAATAAATCTCTCCATGATTTTTGCTCACTGCCAATTTATTATCGGGGTCAACACTTTCAATCTCATCAACCATTATCTCAATTTCATTATCCAAAAGGATGCCATCTGAAATTTTATCCTTGTCAACATCTTTCAGTGTCCCAAATATGTATGGAATGCCGCAGGGTACAACCACATATTTTTCCTTTCTTACTATAAGAATCCTTTTGTCAGGGTAGTTCTGCCTTGCTGTAATGGCAGCCACTATGCCTGCCGGCCCCCCTCCAATTATCAATACATCTGTTTTCATTGTACCCCTACAGAGTTAAGAGAGCACCATATTTATTTTTTGTGGCTTTTGAAACTCCAATGAGATTCTTTAATTCTTGCCTTTTATCCCTGCCAAATGTTTTGTAAGTCGATAGCAAATTTTTATCTCGCTGTTTTGTAAGAGAAGGAGGCATAATCTATTTAAGGTATAGAACATATAGTATTGCAAAATGAAACTTCCCCGGTGGAAAAAGGCGGAATTTGAGGAGATAGAGTACGAGCCAACAAGCATAAGGGAACTTTTGAAGGAGATGAAAAACATAAGCGAACTCATAGTTGACCTTGCCTACAGCGCCATACTTTTCAATAACAGGGAGATTGCCGAAGAGGTGAGATATCTCGAGGTCAGAATGGACAAACTCAACTACGAGATAAGAATAATGGCCATGATGGCTGCAAGGAACGCTGAGGATGCAGAAAAAATGGCGGGCATACTTCAGATTGCCCAGGCCGCGGATACCATCTCCAACGCCGCCGCCGACATGGTGAAACTTCTGGCCTATAAACTCGACCATCCCATACTTCCCCATCTCATAAAGGAGTCGGACGAGGTGATAAGAAGGATAAGGGTGGAGGAGAATTCCAAGGCAATAGGGAAAAATATAAGCGAACTCAGGATATCCTCCGAAACGGGGGTGAGAATACTCGCCATCCGTAGAAGGGACAGGTGGATATACGGGCCCAAGGGAAGGGTGAGGTTGAAGGAAGGAGATTTGCTCATATGCATGGGGCCGGAGGAGGGCATAAAGCATCTGAGAAAGCTTCTGAAAGGAGAGATAGAGGTGCTGGAATGAGTGAAAAGGAAGCGGAGGAATTGCTGCTGGAGTTAAAGGAGAAGGCGGAACTCATGGTTGACCTGGCATATTCCTCCGTCATATATGACAACAGGGACATTGCAGAGGAGGTGTATCAGCTGGAGAATTTCATAGACGTTCTCAATGAGAGGTTGCAGAAACTGGCCATAGAGGATGTGAAAAAGGGAGAGCTTGAAGTCAATGAGGCGCTGGCCATAATCCAGCTGGGGGCAAGCTCTGAAGCCATAGCAGATGCCGCCAGGGATATAGCAGATGTTGAACTAAGAGATGTGGAACTCCACCCCATAATAAAGGAGAGCGTGATGGAGTCAGAAGAAGTGGTGCTGAGGGTGGAGCTTTCGCCCAACTCAGTTCTTGCAAATAAGAAAATAGGGGATGTAAAACTCGCCTCCCAGACAGGGATGTGGATAATCGCCATTAAGAGGGGGGAGCGATGGATTTATGATCCGGGCAAGAATGTTGAGTTGAAGGGCGGCGACATACTTTTTGCCCGCGGCTCAAGGGAAGGCATGGAGCATTTTCTGGCACTGGCGAGCGGAGAGGAAAAAGAGTTTTAACCTTCTTGAGCATTCATTTTAGATGAGACACAGATTCATCAGAAGCTTCATGGGCGAGATTTTCAAGGCGAGCAAACTGGAGAAGATAGTTCTCATAATTCCCTTTATAGTTCTCATCATAGATCTTGAGATATTTATCTTCGCCTGGCAGAAAAAGGAGTTCTACATATTCATAAACGCCTCTTTCGTTCTTTTTCTCTCCATACTTGAAATCATAGCCGTTGTAAAGGAGATAAACGAGCACATCTCCAGCGTGAGAAACAGGGAAATCATAATGGAAAGCCTTAGAAGGATGGCAAAAAAGATGGAGAGACCCACGGTGAGAAAGTTAATGGACGAATTCATAAAGAAGCACAGGGAGGATTATGGGGTGGATGAAGTTTACGCCGCCGCATGCGAGGTTATGTCGGAGATGAGAAAAAAATCTCAGGATACGAGCGAGTAGAATTTTCCTATAAGGTTGCGAAGTGTCACCTCCCCCACCAGTTTTCCATTCTCCAGCACAGGGAGACGCCTCACATTATATTTCCTGATTTTTTCCATCACATCCCCGACGCTTTCTTCCATGGTGCAGTATATTATATCCTTGGTGGCAAAATCCTCTGCGGTAGCATCGGGATCAAACTTCTGGAACATTTTGAGAAAATCGTGCTCTGTAATCACGCCCACCATTTCCATGCTTTCTGTGCTTTTAACAACCCATACATAACATCTGGAGATTATTATGAGAAGCACCGTTCTTATGTCGGCATCGCTTTCAATGAGGGGCATATCCCATACAAATGAGTTCATAACGTCCTTTACCCTCAAATCATAGAAATTCTTCATGAGATTATATGGGGGAGAGATTTTAAAAGTTTATACCGCCACCTCTCCCTTCCCCCTGCAAAATGGGCATATCTTTTCCACATAGGGAGTTCTGTCGGATGGCTTCAATTTTTCAGAATGTGTATGCAGGGGATTTATTATGTATCCCTTTCCATGGCATATGGGACATATCTTTTTCTCCACGTTTGTAATATCCCTGGGAAATTAAAACCTTTCTCTGGTACTGCAGCATAACCATACAGATTTCCCAAGTAACCGATAGTTATTACACTTCACACGATAAACTATTCAATCTCAGATTGAGAAGTAGGGCTAATGGTAGCATATAGTTTTGATGAGCAAATCCAACCTTTTTAATCTGTAGAATATATATTGGGGCAAATCAAACTATTCATTCAAGATCGGTTATCCAGGCGCTATAAGAAATTTTTATAAAGATTTTAACTATTAGTAACATGAAGAAAAAAGCTTTATGCTTGATATTAATTGGGTTGTTGTTAATTCCAATAAATGGTAAATGTATTTCTAGTGACCCAGAAATAGTTGATGAAAAAAATGATGTGTTTGGACCATTGGCTATTTTACCTTTATCATTCGCTCATATAGATATTGTTTCAGCATGGTTTTATGAAGATCCAAATGAACCAGATTATTTGTTTACAGCGATAAAAATTAAAAACTTAGAATACAGTTCATTATTGAGGGCAATATATTCTGTTCACTGGACGTATAATGGTATCCAGTATGTGGCAGTTTTCCATACTCAATTTTCAGGAAATTTCGAACAGCAATTTGCCGGAAAATATTACGGAGGGCTTGAACCATGTGAATGTTCCTTCGACTTGGAAACAGATACCATTACCTGGAAAATATCAAAGAGCGTTATTGGAAATCCTGAACCGGGGGATGCGCTCACAAATACATTTGCATGGACAGCTTTGAGATTTTATAGCAGTGCCCTCGGCGAACTGGTCAAGGACTATGCCCCTAACGGTGCCCTATATGGGAATGATTACATCGTAAAATATTAGTACAGATTTCCCAAGTAACAGATTGACCGCATAAAATTTGGAAGGATTCCCATTGTTTGATATGTTTTATGGACTGTATTTTCCCTTTTCTTAAAATTTTTCCGAGTTCATCAACTTATTTCATATTTATTTGCTGATTGGAATGGTTGATTGAATCTTCACTTAGAATTGAATAACGTTGGGATAGAAGTAGAATTACTTGCGAAATTTGTAGAATTAACCGAAAAGTTTATAAGCAGTTAAGACCCCCTCCTCCGCTTATATACTCCACACATGTTCTATCATTAAGGTGATGAACCGCATGTAAATAAAGCGCCCTGAAGCGGGCACATGCGGTTTAACGTTGCTTTCCCTTCCCCCTCCCCTCCTTCTTTTCTCCCCCTGCCATCCATATGACGCGCTGGGGGAAGGGTATCTCTATTCCATTTTCTTCCAGTATGGTCTTTATCTTCCATAAAAGTTCCTTCTTCACCGAGTACCAGTGGCTTGATGGAGCCCATATCTTCACCGCTATGATGACGCTGCTCTCTCCCAGTTCGCTCACAAAGACATCCGGCTCAGGGTATTTCAGCACGAGGGGATGCTCCGCCAGTATCCCCTTTATTATGTCTATTGCCTTGCTGGCATCATCCGAATAACGGATTCCTATGGTGTACTCAAACCTTCTGGCCCCATGGGCAACATAGTTGTAAATATTGGAGTTGAAAACCTTTTCATTGGGAATGCGCACATATATGCCGTCCCATGTCCTTATGGTCGTGGAGAGCACCTTTATATCCTTCACCACCCCGCTTACATCCCCCACGGCTATGCTATCCCCTATCTCCACGGGCCTCTCCACCATGAGAAACAGTCCGCTTATCAGATTGGCGACCACCGTCTGACTGGCAAAACCGATGACTATGCCCGCAATGCCCCCCGCCACCAGCAGGCCGCCCAGGGAAACACCCTTGGGCAGGGCTATGAAAAATCCTATGAGGATGATGCCGTAATACACAACCTTTTCCATGTTATTCAGCGTTGTGGGGCTGAGTTTTTCCTTAAAACGACGTCTCACGGCCATTCTGGCTATCCTTGCGATTATCACCGCAATTATGAATATGACGGCGAACTCTATCATCTCAATTACCTTTATCCCCGCAATCTCATAGTCCAGGGTTTCCTGAATGGTGGCTACTATGTTCATTTAAATCCCCACTCCATGAAGTACTTCTTATCAAACTTTTTGATTCCCTTGGCGGCATATATGTCTATGGCCCCATGCATATTCTTTGGCTTTCTTGTATTAAACGACGTTTCTCCTGTGGTTTTCTTCAGAAGGGTGAGCATGCCATGCATGTAGGCATGTTCGTTGTAGAAAATTTTCATATCAAAGGCTCTAAAAACCACCTTCTGGAGTTCAACCCATTCGTGGTACTTGTTCTCCACATCCACTCTGAGCACTCCCTCCTTGAGAGGGTTCACCTCCGGCTCCTCGGCATATACATCGCTTCTCCACCATCTGCATATTATTCCGCTCTCCGGCGGGCCATATAGGGCATATTTCGCCTTTACAGTTGTGAATATATCTATTCTCTCCACATCTTTCTTGTCCACGGTAAAAACGCCCACCTCTATCGGAAATTTAACATAAAAGGTGTTTTTTGTATCTGGTTCAAAGATAACGGACTTCTTCAACTCTACCATTAAATGCTCCGCCGCCCCTATTTTGGGCATGTTCACCGGCTCCACGGGGCAGACGACGATGTTGCCATCATCCGCATATATTATCTTCTCCACTTCCTCATCGCCTGCCCTTCTTCTGTATAATCTTCTCTTTCCCCTGCCTGTCACCTCTATTTCAAACTCCTCTGTCTGGAGGTTCATGCTGAGGCCATATCTTCCAAACACAATGTTATAGACGTTCGAGTATAAAAAATTTATAAAAAAGAATGCTTATCATTATGATACAGCAGGAAATTTTTATGAGTAAGGAGGCGAATGACAATATAATTGGCGTAATATCCGACTCGCATGACAATATGGATGCCATAAGAAAGGCAGTGGATGTTTTTAATGAGCATCATGCTTCTCTCATACTTCATGCGGGAGATATCGTATCCCCCTTCACTGCCGATGTTTTTTCAGGATTAAAAGGAAAGATGATCCTCATCTATGGGAATAATGATGGCGATAGATTATATCTGAGGGAAAAGTTCCATGGGATAGGTGAATTTCGCAGGGACCCCTATATTGATGTGATAAATGGCAAGAGCATCGCCATGACCCACAAGCCGGAGATAGTGGATGCTTTATCTTTAAAATATGATGTGGTGATATATGGCCACACCCACGAGGTGGATATAAGAAAGGAAGATTGTCTCATTGTCAACCCCGGAGAATGCTGCGGTTATCTAACCGGGAAAAAAACCGTGGGCATAATAAATTTAAATAAAATGGAGGCGGAGATAGTGGAGCTTTAGCCCTCTATCTTCCCTGCTATTGCCTCCGCCATTTCCAAAGTGGAAGCATTGCCGCCCATGTCATATGTTCTTACCTTACCCTCTCTGACAACCTCCTCAATGGCATACTCTATTGCCTCTGCCTTCTCTCTCTCGCCGAGATAAAGAAGCATCATCACCGCAGCCCTTATCGTCGCTATCGGATTTACTTTATACATGCCAGCATATTTTGGAGCGGAGCCATGCACGGGTTCAAATAAAGCATAGTCATCTCCCACGTTACCGGCGGCGGCGAAGCCAAGGCCGCCCACAAGCTGATTCGCCAGGTCGGATAGTATGTCTCCAAATAGGTTGGATGTGACGATGACATCATAGTTCTCCGGATTCTTTATCAGCCACATGGCCATCGCATCTATGTTCGCCTCATCCATCTCTATCTCTCCATATTCCTCATGTATCTTTCTTGCCACCTCCACAAAAAGGCCGCTCGTCTCCCTAAGCACATTGGGTTTCTCCGCCACCGTTACCTTGCCAAGATTATTCTCCCTGGCATACTCAAAGGCCTTTCTCACTATCCTCTCCGCCCCTTCCCTTGATATTATGCGGAGGGATATGGCCTTCTCCTTTCCCACGAACTTCTTATATCTTTCATGTTTCGCAAGCACCTCCTCCAGTTCCTCTGGAACCGGGCGATATTCAACGCCTGTATACAGCCCTTCCGTGTTTTCTCTGAAAATGACAAGGTTGATGTTTTCTTTAAAATTCAGAGGATTGCCTTCATACGCCTTCACAGGCCTTATGTTGGCGTAGAGGTTGAAGAGCTGGCGCAATGCCACAATGGGGCTGTAATACTCCAGACCCTTCCCCTGCAATTCCGGTGCCAGTTCCTTCTCCGCCTCTTTTTTTGGCTTGGATGTTATGGCACCCATTAAAGCGCAATCCGTTTCCTTAAGCAGTTCTATGGTCCTCTCCGGCAGGGGATTTCCCTCCTTCCTCCAGAACTCCCATCCTATGTCTCCGTATATGTATTCCGCGTCCAATTCAACCTTTTCAAGCACCATCATCGCCGCTTCTATAACCTCCTTTCCCACTCCATCTCCCGGCAGTATGGCTATTTTATACATTTTTTCCCTCCTTCAGATAATTTATCAGGCCTCCGGCATCTATTATTCTCCTGATTATTTCAGGATACGGCTTTATCTTATATTCCTTTCCCTGCGTTACATTCCTCAGAATACCCTCATTCAAATCCACTTCCAGCTCATCCCCCTCATTTATCTCGTCCGTCTCCTTTAATTCTATGACCGGAAGCCCTATGTTTATGGCGTTTCTGTAAAAAATTCTTGCAAAGGATTTGGCTATGACGCATGAGATGCCCACATACTTTAAACACAGCGCCGCCTGCTCTCTGGAGGAACCGCATCCAAAATTCTTGCCAGCAACGATTATATCGCCCTCCTTCACCTCTTTTGAGAATTCGGGATACACCTCCGCAAAGGCATACTTTGCCATCTCATCCGGATTGGTGACCTTGAGAGCATATCCCGGATAAATCACATCTGTATTTACATCATCTCCAAATTTCCATACCTTGCCCATCTCATCACCTCAAATATTTTCTTGGGTCTGCTATCTTTCCCTCTATGGCTGAAGCAGCCACGGCAGCGGGAGAGGCGAGATACACAAATGATTCCGGGGAGCCCATCCTTCCCTGGAAGTTTCTGTTGGTGGTGGATATGGCCACCTCACCAGAGGCAAGTATTCCCTGATGGGCGCCCAAGCAGGGTCCACAACCCGGATTTATTATCACGCCCCCCGCCTCTATGAATATGTCTAACAAACCTTCCCTCATGGCATCCCTGTAAACCTCCCATGATGCGGGGCCGATTATCAAACGCACCCCCTCCTTAACCTTTCTTCCCTTCAATATCTTCGCCGCCTCCCTTAGATCCTCCAGGCGTCCATTGGTGCAGGAGCCGATGAAGGCCTGATTTATCTCTGTGCCTTCAACCTCCTCAATGCTTTTTACGTTATCCACGGTATGGGGGCATGCCACCTTTGGCGTTATCTCCGAGGCATCAAAGTTGTATTCATCCACATATCTTGCCTCTTTATCAGGAAGAATGAATCTGTATGGCTTTGCCTTCCTTTCCTCCAGCCATTTCTTTGTTTTTTCATCGGGATAGACAAAGGCCACCTTCGCTCCCATTTCCATGGAAAGATTGGAGAGAACCATTCTGGATGCAATGCTCATGTTTTTGATTGTATCTCCATCAAACTCCACCGCCATGTAGTTGGCACCATCTGCTCTCAGATGGCCTATGATGTGGAGTATAACATCTTTAGCATACACACCCTTGCTCAACTCACCCTCCACATTTATCTTTATTGTCTCCGGCACCTTGAACCATATTCTGCCCGTTGCCCATACTCCCGCCATTTCCGTTGCCCCTATGCCTGTGGCGAATGCCCCGAATGCCCCTGCTGTTGTGGTATGGCTGTCGGTGCCAACAAGCACTATTCCAGGGCGTGAAAAGCCCTTCTCTGCCAGCACCTGATGGCATATGCCCGTGTTTATGTCGTAGAAGTGCTTTATCCCCTGCTCCTTGACAAAGTTCCTTATCTTCTTCTGCCCCTCAGCCGTTTTTATTGATTCAGCGGGCACACGATGATCGAATATTATAACAATCTTTTCGTTATCCCACACCCTTTCTCTTCCTATTTCTCTGAACCATCTTATCACGAGGGCGGCATTCTCATGGGACATGGCCGTATCAACGCCCGCATAAACAATCTCCCCTGGTGATACACTCTTCCCGCTTGCTTCTGCAAGAATATTCTCCGCTAAGGTTCCCAATCTTTCACCTCCTTTCCCTTATAAACCGCCCTGGAGAAATCTATTCTCCTCATGGGCGGATAATTTTCCACTTCCTCGAAATAATGGGCGGAAAGCCCCGCAACCCTACCATATATAAATAATATCTTCGCCACCTCAGGTTTAAGATTCATATCCGCCACCAACGCCCCTATGACTCCATCAACGTTGAGCGGCAACCTTTTCCCCTTCACCTCATAAAATATATCTTCAAGCATCTCTGCCACCCTGACAGCATCGCCATCTATGCCTTCCTTCCTCGCAATCTCCAGCAATGCATCTTTTCTTGGGTCGGCGGAATGAATACGATGCCCCAGTCCCTTTATTCTCTTTCCCTGCTCCACATATTCCATGACCATCTTCCTCGCCGCCTCCTCTATGTCCATTTGCTCCCTTTCCGCCATCTCCACACATTTTTTGAAGAATTCTGCTGCCTTCATCCCCGCCCCTCCATGCACATCTGTAATGGCAGAGATGCCATTTGCCATGGCTACCTCATGGGATGCACGGACAGAGGCGGCAATTACGGCTGATTGAACAGAAGGGGGCGTAACTCCATGATCTAAGGAAGCGATAACCATTGCCTCCATCATTCTCGCATATTTTCCATTTCCATCTCCTGAAAGAACTCCAGAAAGGATATGAGAAAATTCCTGGCCATTGATTTCCACGGAATAGATGGAGGAAAGATAAGTTACCATTCTTCCTGCCATGAACGCAGCCCTTTCCTCCTTTTCCCCATCAAAAGAAACGAGATGCTCATCCATTAATAGATATCTCGCCAGCACCTTCGATATGTCCTCCTTTTCAAACCTTTCAAATTTATTTACAGGCAGAGATATTGCTTTCCCAAACATCTCCTCCATTCCTCTCTTTTTCTCCCCATCGGGAAACTCGCCCGTGATTATTAAATGAAGGGAGTCGAAAAAATCCCTTTCCTTTATCAGCTTTTGTATGGGATATCCTCTTATGGCTATGACATTGGGCTCTATTTTTGTTATATACGTCTCCCATTCCATTTATTCCACCACTCTGTAAACTTTATCGATTACATTCCCGTCAATCCATTTGACCTCCGCCACAACCTCCTTGCCAGTGGATGGCGGCAACGGCTCTCCTGTATGGGCATACGCCATTTCCTTCAGCTCCTCTATGGAGAAAACATCCATTCCCCTTACCTTTTCCATCAAATCCTTTCTTCTGGGATTTATTGCTATTCCCACATCCGTGACGACAACGTCAACCACATCTCCAGGAGTTGTTATTGTGGTGACCTTCTCCCTCACAATGGGATTCGTCTTTCTATATATGGGCAATGCTATCATCGTCACCTTTGCCCCCGCCGCCGTGTCCTGATGTCCTCCTATGCCATGAAGGAGGCGGCCATCGCTGTGGGTGTTCACATTCACATTGAAGTTTGTGTCCACCTCCGTCCCTCCGAGCACCACCACATCTAAGCTCTCCACTGCCCTGCTCTTGCCCTCCGGATCTGCATAGTTGCCCACGTTCATGACCGGCGTATTCAAAGGGCGTTCGGCAAAGAATTTTACCGCATGGTCATCAAAGCACTGGCCGTAGAAGAGTTTCTTTATAAGCCCTTCCTTAAACATATCCACCAGTATCTTCGTTACTCCTCCTATGGCAAAGGAAGCCTTTATATTGCGCTCCCTCAGTAAATCGCCAAGATATTTCGTTACTGCAAGCGATGTTCCACCTGCCCCGAACTGAAAACCCATACCATCCCTTACAATGCCCGCTGCTTCCATAAAATCGACGCAGTTGTGGGCAATTTTCTGCTTTACCGGATCCGTGGTTATTTTCGTTGTTCCCCATGCTATTCTCGATGGATCTCCTATGTTATCCACCACAGCCACATAATCAACATAATTCTCCGTTATTTCCTGATAGGGACAGGGATATTCTTCAAGGGTATCGGTAACCACTATGACCCTGTCGGCCATCATGGCATCCATTTGAGAGTATGCGATGGGGCCAAAGGGATTCTTTCCGATTATGCCCGTGCAGTTTCCCATTTCATCTGCCGCCGAGGCTGCTATGACAGCGATGTCTATATGAAGTGTGCCGTTCCTCACATCGCCCCATCTTCTTCCGTGGCTTCTCAGGATGACTGGCTTTTCCATGGGATTTTTTGAAACATAATCGCCCACAATGCCGTTTATGCTTCCCTCTATGCTTCCTATGGTTCCATCCTCTATATACTCTATCACCGGCTTATGAACATCAAATATGGCAGTCTGGGCAAGCCGTATGTTTTTGATTCCTAACTCCCTCACCGCCTCAAGCGTTAAATTGATGACGTTGTCTCCATTGCGGAGCTGATGATGGAAGGAGATGGTGCAGCCGTCCTTAATCCCGCACTTCTTCAGTGCATTTTTTAACTCCGTTATTTTTGCCTCCCTCCCCTTCACTTCTTCACCTTTGCCTTTTCAATCTCAAAATCTATGAAATCGCAATGATGAATCAGTATCGCCTCTTTGCTGCGCTCCACAAACTCCCCCTCCTTGGAATGTGCTGCTATTATGTGGGCTATGCTGTCCAATCCCTCCTCCATGGCGAGGGCGGCGCCGGAAACGGGATGCCTTATTCTTTTTCCCATCCCGCTTTTCACAACTTTCCCATCCTTTCTCTCATACTCCAGCAGCTTGCCCACATCATGAAGCAATGCCCCTGCTATCACCGCATCCCTGTCCAAATCTTTTCTCTCATCCGCCACCGCCATGGCCATTTTAACAATCATTCGTGTATGGCTTACAAGTGATTTATCCGTGGTTATGAGCAGGGTGAAGGGTATGTCATCTATTTTATTCCAACCTCCCATCTCCATGGCCTTAGCCCATATTTTAACAACTTTATTCCTTAATTCTTTGCTCTCTATCTCCTCCACCTCTGGAAACAGTTGCCTTATATATTCATCCTTCATTTTCTCCCCTCAAATACTCTATAAGCCCTCCCGCTTCCATTATTTTCCTTTCCAGCTCTCCCATGGGCATTGCTTTGTAAACCTTTCCCGTGGTAAGATTTTTTATCACGCCCTCATGCACATCCACTTCCAGTTCATCCCCTTCATTTATCTCATCCGTCTCCTTTAATTCTATGACTGGCAACCCTATGTTTATGGCGTTTCTGTAAAAAATTCTTGCAAAGGATTTGGCTATGACGCATGCTATACCCAGTTTCTTTATGGCCATGGGGGCATGCTCTCTGGAAGAACCGCATCCAAAATTTTTGCCGGCAACGATTATATCGCCTTTGCTCACAACATCCGCAAAGTTTTCTCTTCCCTCCACCCCCGTCATGGCATATTTCGCCATCTCATCCTCGTCAGTAACCGTAAGATATGCTCCCGGGTAGATTTGGTCGGTATCTATATCATCTCCAAATTTCCATACTTTCCCTCTCATAATACCTCCCTCGGATCTGCTATTTTTCCTTTTATCGCCGAGTAGGCGGCAACGGCAGGAGAGCAGAGATATATGCTGCCCTTCCCTATCTTGCCCGGAAAGTTGCGATTGGATGTGGAAAGCGTTGCATCGCCTGTGGCAAGCACGCCCGGATGCCCTATGGTGCATAAAGCGCAGGAGGGATTGGTCACTATTGCCCCTGCCTCCAGGAAGATTTTTATGTAACCTCTCTCCTCCGCCTCCCTCGCCACATTTATGGTGGCAGGCGTTATTATTAAACGGAAGCCCTCCTTGATTTTCCTGCCCTTCAATATCTTTGCCGCTTCCCTCAAATCTTCCAGACGTCCATTGGTGCAGGAGCCAATGAAGGCCTGATTTATTTCCACGCCCTCCACTTCTTCAATGCTTTTTACGTTATCGGGGGAATGGGGACACGCAATCTGGGGGGAAGATGGCGTTTCTATGGTGTACTCCTCCGCATACTCCGCATCCCCATCGGCGTTGTAGACTTTGTCAAAGCTTACGTACTTCCTGAGTTCCTCCTTGGCTGCGTCGTTCATCGGGAAAAATGAGATTTTCCCATCCATCTCCGTTACCATGGAGGCCATGGTTATCCTCGCTGCCAGATTCATTTTTTCTATGATATCGCCATAGAACTCCACCGCCTTATAGGCGGCGCCATCTGAGCCCAGCGTCTTCACAATATGAAGAATCAAATCCTTGGCATACACGCCTTTACTCAGCCCGCCCTCCACATTTATCTTTATTGTCTCCGGAACTTTAAACCATGTTTTTCCGAATCTCATACCCGCCACTATGTCTGTTGTACCAACGCCTGTGGAAAAGGAATTGGCTGCCCCAAGCAGATTCATGTGGCTGTCCGTTCCTATAACGACGCTTCCCGGCTTTATCATGCCATTTTCCAGCAGGGTGTGCTGCCCTATGCCATTGTTGACATCAAAAACCTTTATCCCGTATTTTTTGGCAAATTCCCTGCATGCCTTTTGATTCTCCGCCTCCTTTATCTGCCTTGCCGGCAGATGCAAATCGAAGGTGAAGGCAATTTTTCTGGCATCCAATGGCCTTTCCTCTCCAAACTTCTCTACATATTTTTTTATTACATTCGGTCCTCCAAAATCCCTCATAACCACCAGATCAAGAGGGAGAAGTATTTTCTCCCCCACCTCCACCTTCCTGCCCACCTTTTCTCCCATTATCTTCTGGATTACAGTGCTGTTCACGAGCATAATGCCTTAGAGAGATATATATTTTTTTGGTCACCATGGCATCATCTTTCACAAACCATAAGTAATGATTTTTCCTTCAGAAATGTGAAGAGAGAGAGGAGGGCCATCGCCAGACAGAGAATACATCATCTTTTCAGGGAGGCGGACAGAAGGGCAATGGAGGGACGTCTGGAACTGGCAAATCGCTATGTCTATCTTGCAAGAAAGATAGCCATGAGGTATCTCGTCAGAATACCGAAACAGTACAGGCACAGGTTCTGCAGAAAATGCAACTCATATCTCCTTCCCGGAAAAACATGCAGGGTCAGACTCAAAAAGCACAGGGTTGTGATAACATGCTACAACTGTGGAGGAAAGAAAAGATACCCCTACATAAGGGAAATAAAGGAGAGGAGAAGAAATGCTGCAGGAAATTGAAGAGGAGATAAGGCAGTGCAGAAAATGCCCTCTCTGGAAGACCCGTACCAACGCCGTGCCGGGAGAGGGGTGCAGCGATGCATCCCTCATGCTGGTGGGGGAGGCGCCGGGCAGGAAGGAGGATGTGGAAGGTCGCCCCTTTGTGGGGGCAGCGGGAAAATTGCTCACTGAAACATTGAAAAAAAATGGGGTGGGGAGGGAAGAAATTTACATAACAAATGTGGTGAAGTGCAGGCCGCCCGGCAATAGGAATCCGAGGGAGGAGGAGATAGAGAAATGCCTTCCGTATCTTCAGAGGCAGATTGATGTGGTGAGGCCAATAATCATCCTTGCTATGGGAAATTTCGCCTCCTCGGCATTACTAAAAATGCACGGTTTCAGGGACGGAAAAATAACCGCCATAAGGGGCAGAATCTTTGAAAGTCCCCTTCATGCAATCAAAATAATTCCCACTTTCCACCCCGCCGCCTGCATATACAACAGGGCCCTCACCGAATATTTTGAAAAGGATGTCAGAAAGGCGCTGGAGCATGCGGGCATCATAAAGCCATTCTGATGAAATATTCATGAATTCTGGTGTCCCCTGTCAGTTCTGGATGAAAGGCAAGGGCCAGCATATTGTTCTGTTTAGCGCCCACTATGTATTCCTCCAGGGTGGAAAGCACCTCCACCTCTTCCCCCGCCTTAAGAATGGCCGGCGCCCTTATGAAGACGCCCTCGAAATCGCCTATGTGCTTTATTTTCAGCATGGTCTGAAAGCTCTCCCTCTGCCTCCCGAAGGCGTTTCTTTTAACCCATATGTTCATCAATCCAAGCAACCTCGTCCCTGTTCTTTCAATCTGCTCATCCCCATGCTTTGCCATTAAAATGCACCCCGCGCATGTTCCCATCACTGGCCTGCCGTCGTTGGCTGCCCTTATTATCTCCTCCGCTATGCCATTTTTCCATATGAGTTTACCTATGGTGGTGCTTTCCCCTCCAGGCAAAATGATTGCATCACTCTCCCTCACCTCTTCCGGTTTGAGGGTGGCGATGGCTCTGCCGTCTACTCCCATCCTTTCCATCGCCCTTTCAACGGCCTCCACATGCTCGCTTACCGCCCCCTGCACTGCTATTACCGCAACCCTCATAATCCCCTTGTCTGCAGCTTCTCCTCCAGTTTGTCTATCTCCTGGCCCTTCATCGCCTCTCCAAGACCTTTCGATACCTCAGCCACCACATCTGCCTTTTCCCAGTTCTCCACTGCCTCCACTATCGCCCTAGCATATTCCGGCGGATTGGATGACTTAAATATTCCCGAGCCAACAAATACGCCATCGGAGCCCAGCATCATCATGAAGGCCGCATCGGCGGGCGTGGCTATGCCCCCGGCTGCAAAATTCACCACGGGAAGGCGTCCCATATCCTTTACCTCCTTCAGCACCTCCGTAAGCCCCTTGACTATTTCCTCGAGGCTGTATTTTCCGAAGATGGGGTCGTCATCATCTATTTTTATTCCCTCATCCTTTATCGCATCCGCCAGGCGGCGATAGGGCATGGCATATTTTTGAGCCAGTTGAGATATCTCTCCCTCATCCATCTCCTTGACCCTCTCAATGGCATAATTCATGAGGCGCATGTGGCGAACCGCCTCCACCACGTTGCCTGTCCCTGCCTCTCCCTTGGTTCTTATCATCGCAGCCCCCTCCCATATGCGACGAACCGCCTCTCCCAGGCTTCTTGCTCCGCAGACAAAGGGGACAACAAACTCTCTCTTGTCTATGTGGAAGAATACATCAGCGGGAGTAAGCACTTCACTCTCATCAACCATGTCTACTCCCAGCGCCTCCAGCGCCCTTGCCTCAAGAATGTGACCTATCCTGCATTTAGCCATCACGGGTATGGTGACAGCATCCATAATCTCCTCTATTTTTCTGGGGTCGGCCATTCTCGCCACGCCACCCTCTGCTCTTATGTCCGCAGGCACTCTATGGAGCGCCATCACCGCCACCGCCCCCGCCTGCTCGGCCACCTCCGCCTGCTGTGAGTTGGTGACATCCATGATGACGCCGCCCTTCTGCATTTTCGCAAAGCCTCTTTTGATGAGTTCTGTTCCAAAGCGAAGTTTTTCAATATCCATGAGTGTGATATATGGAGAGATATAAATCTTTTTGGTGAGAGCAATTCAGGGAATTTAATGGAACGGAAGCGATTGAAAGGCGTTTATTTTCTTTACCGGTTAAAGTATCTCTGAGGGCGATGATTTCCGCGATGACGTTTTTTCAATTCCATATTTTTCATCCGCCACAAAATCTGGCAACCCCTCCAATCTGAAAAAATTTAAATTTATTTAAATTATCTAAATTCAATGATTAAGAAAATCATTGCAATTGCTCTTGTATTCTGCATTGTGATTCCGTCTTTTTCATCGGCCGTTTATAAGGATGCAAACAAAAATGATGCAAATACCATAAATGAGATGGAGAACCATAATTGTCTGGTGTTTGGCATTGGTTTTTTTCCTGACGAAGGTTCAGCGGGCGATATGATCATAAAATTTATGCTCTTTTTACTGGAACATATCATTATAATAACAGATGTGGTGCTTTTTACAGTTATGCTGATTTATATTTTGATATCAAACAACATTCCGGGAATGAAGATGCCCCATCTGAGATATATGATGGCCTATGGGGCTCTGGGGTATGTATGGACATACAGATTGGAGGAGAAGTGGGCAGTGTGGTCCAGAGATACTGGAAAATCCTTCTATATGCTGATGGAAAACTTTACAGGAATATGGCTGCAGTTGCCAACAATCATAAAACCAATTGGATATCCTTTTTTCTGCATGGATGTTTTTATAGGATATGCGGGAGGGATTGAAATCTGGTGGGAAGAAGGTTAAAAAATTTTTGAGACTATGCCCTTCTTATTCCTATGGTTATCTCCTTTTCGTCAATCTTCCACTTTTTGACATGCTCTCCTTTGGGCTCGGCAACAAATCTTATCTCCCTGCTTCTCGTCTCATTTTTTACATACTCGAGCCACCCTTCCAGCATTTCTTCATTGGCATCCATTTCCACTTCTATCCTTTCCTCCATCTCCAGGTCCATCTCCTTTCTCATCTCCTGTATTCTTCTGATTATCTCTCTCGCAAAGCCCTCCTTTATGAGTTCGGGTGTCTGAACAATATTCAGGGCAATTTTTATTCCATCCACCTCTCCAACTTCATACCCCTCCTTTGGCACCTCCTCCAGAATGATGTCATCCTCCTCTATCTCATATGTCTTGCCATCCACTTCCACCTTCATTCCCGGCTCCAGCGCCTTTTCCTTTTCTATTGCCTCCGCCACCTTTCTTGCCATTTCCCTGTATTTGGGGCCGAGTTTTGAGTAATTCGGCCTCGCCTTTTTCTCCATGAAGTGATGGATGTCCGAGACAAATTTCACCTCCTTAACATTTATCTCCTCCCTTATGATTCCCTCCATTTCCTGGAGATTTTGCGGGGCCAAAATCATCACTTCTTGAAGAGGATATCTCAACTTTATCCCTGCCTTTGCCCTCAGAGCCCTTGCCTCCTCCACGATTTTTCTGACCATCTCCATCCTTTCCTCAAGCCCTTTGTCAATCATGGTTTTATTTGGCGTGGGATAATCGCAGAGATGAACGCTCTCTCCCCTCTCCATATCCAGATATATTCGCTCTGCTATGAAGGGGGTGAAGGGGGCTATGAGTTTTGCAATGGTGGTGAGCACTTCATAAAGCGTGGAGTAGCCGGCCATCTTTGCCTCATCCCTCTCCTCGCTCCAGAATCTTTTGCGGGAGTTTCTCACGTACCAGTTGCTCAAATCCTCCACTATGAAATCCTCCAGCAGCCTGCCCGCCTTGTGCACCTCGAACCCATCCATTTTTTCTTTTACCCCCATAACAACACTGTTCAATCTCGAGAGAATCCAGCGGTCCAGGAGAGTTCTTCTCTCAACAGAAACGGCATCTCTGCTGTAATCAAAATCGTCCAGAGATGAGTAGGTGCTGTAGAAGGAGAACACATTCCACAGGGTAAGCAGGAATTTGCTGAGCGTGTCCTTCACCGCCTTCTCATAAAATCTCTTCGGCTGCCAGGGGGGCGAGGCCGTTATGAGATACCATCTTAATGCATCGCTGCCGTACTTCTCAAAAATCTCCGTGGGCTCAACATAGTTTCTCATCTTTTTGGACATTTTTTGTCCCTTCTCATCCAGGATTAGGCCGAGGGTTAGCACATTTCTGTAAGGCGCCTCGTTGAAAACCACGGTGGAAACGGCGAGCAGGGAGTAGAACCAGCCCCTCGTCTGGTCTATGGCTTCGCATATGAAGTCAGCGGGGAAGTTCTCCTTGAACTTCTCCTCATTTTCAAAGGGGTAATGCCACTGGGCGAAGGGAGCGGAGCCGGAGTCATACCACGCATCTATCACCTCCTCCACCCTCTTCATTTTTCCCCCGCATTCGGGACATTTGAGCACAATTCTGTCCACATAGGGGCGGTGCAGGTCAAGATGCTCCGGCATCTCCTCCGCCATTTCCTTTAATTCTTCAACGCTTCCAATGCATATTTCCTTTCCGCAATCCTGGCAGACCCAGATGGGCAGGGGGGTGCCCCAGAATCTTTTACGGGAAAGAGCCCAGTCCCTCGCCTCCTTTATGAACTCTCCAAATCTCCCGTGCTTTATATACTCCGGATACCAGTTTATCTTCTCATTGTTCGCCACCAGCTCCTTCCTCAACTTGGACATGCCGACGAACCATGATTCAACGGCATAATATAGAAGGGGAGAGTCGCATCTCCAGCAGAATGGATACTGATGTTTATGGCGATGCTCGCTTACCAGAATGTTGCGCTTTCTCAAATCCTCTATTATCTCCCTGTCGGCATCCTTCACAAATTTCCCCGCCCAGGGTTTAACTTCTGGCTTGAATTTTCCCTCCATGTCAACAAGCTGCACCACCGGCAGGTCATATTTCTTCCCTGCCTCATAGTCCTCCTCACCAAAGGCCGGGGCTATATGGACTATGCCAGTGCCGTCGTCCATGGTGACAAAGTCTGCAAGAATAACAAACCAGCATTTCTTATCCGGCTCCGTGAATCTGTAAAGGGGCTCATATTCCATACCCTCTAACTCTTTTCCATAAAATCTGTCAATCTCCTCATATTCTTCATTTTTCAGCAGCACCGCCGCCCGCTGCTCCGCGAGGATAAAAATTTCGCCATTGTATTTTATCTTCACATACCACTCCTCCGGATTTACGGCAAGGGCAACATTGGAGATTAGAGTCCATGGAGTTGTTGTCCATGCCAGGAAATACTCATCTTTTCCCTTCACCTTAAACTTAACGAATATGGAGGGGTCTTCAACTTCCTTATAGCCCTGGGCCACCTCATGGGATGACAGCGTTGTTCCACATCTTGGACAGTAGGGCGTTACTCTATGGCCACGATAAAGCAAACCCTTCTTCCATGCCTCTTTGAGGGACCACCATACCGACTCTATGTAGGTATTGTTGAGGGTGATGTAGGGATTTTCCATATCAATCCAGAAGCCGACGCGCCTTGTCATATCCTTCCATGCCTTCTCGTATCTGAAAACACTCTTTTTGCATTCTTCGTTAAACTTCTCTATGCCATACTTTTCCACATCCTGCTTGTTGCTCAGCCCCAGCATCTTCTCCACTTCTATCTCCACTGGCAGCCCGTGGGTATCCCATCCCGCCTTTCTCTCCACATAATACCCCTGCATGCTTTTGTAGCGGAGCACCACATCCTTCATGGTTCTTGTGAGGACATGGCCTGGATGCGGCAACCCATTGGCTGTGGGAGGGCCTTCAAGAAAAACGAATTTCTTGCCCCCTTTCCTTTTCTCCAGGCTCTTCTGGAAGATACTGTTTTCCTCCCAGTATCTGAGAATCTCTTCCTCCATCTCTGGATATTTTCTGGCGTCCATTTGAAGGAGAATTGAGGATGCGTTAAAATATTTTATGCAACTTCAGGGCCAAATGCTTTTCCCTTCTTGCCCGCATCCTTCTCGAACTTTATCTGCGGAAGCGGTATGGGGGGCGGCAGTTTAAGCTCTCTCGCCAGCATGACTGCCTGGGGCAAGCAATAATGCATTATGGCGGTATGTATCTGGGACGCCACCTCATTGGGCATGTTCTTCTTGCTCTGCCATCTCTTTGCAATATCCTCAGCCTTTTCGTCCTCAAAAACAAAATCTCCTTCGAACTTTATTACCCCTATGGCACCATAACTTGTTATATACTCAAACTCCACATGGGCCTCATTCTTCGCCATGTAGGTGAAGTTCACCACGCTGCTGTTGTGGTCTATCCTTATATTCATGGGCTTGGACAGGTCTCTGACATATCTCTTCGCCTCTATGCTCCTCACTTCCATATTCTTTATACGCATGTTCATTTCAAGGCAGGAGGGATATTTAAAGTTTGCCTGATGATAGTGCATAATCTTTAAAACTTTTTCAGGATATGGCTTCATGAAGGTTGCCATGTATTACAACAACAGCGATGTCAGAGTGGAGGAAATGCCCGTGCCGGAGATAGGAGATGATGAGTTGCTCGTCAAAGTTATGGCATGTGGCATATGCGGGAGCGATGTCATGGAGTGGTATCGCATAAAGAAGGCGCCCCGAGTCCTTGGGCATGAAATGGTGGGAGAAATTGTGAAGGTTGGGGAGAAAGTGAAGAATTTCAGCGAAGGGGACAGAGTTTTTGTCTCCCATCATGTTCCATGTGGAGAGTGCAGATATTGCCTCAACGGGCAGGAGACGCTCTGCGATACGCTCCGCTCCACCAACTTCTATCCGGGTGGCTTCTCTCAATACTTAAGGGTGCCGGCCATAAATGTGGAGAAGGGGACCTTTTTGTTGCCTCAAAACATGAGCTACGAGCAGGCGGTTTTCATAGAGCCGCTGGGCTGCGTTGTCAGAGGGTTGAGAATTGCGGAATTCAAAAAGGGGCAGAGCATACTCATCATCGGAAGCGGAATAACGGGGTTGCTGCATGTGAAACTGGCCAAGGCAATGGGTGCCAGTAGAATAATAACGACGGACATAAACCCATTCCGCCTTGAAAAGGCGAGGGAATATGGAGCGCATGCCACCCTCCTTGCCAACGACCCAAATCTCGAGAAAAAGATAAGGGAAGCAAATAATGGCATGCTTCCGGATTTCATATCCATATGCACTGGCGCTCCCCCCGCATTCAAACAGGCATTTGAACTCATAGGAAGAGGGGGAACAATCCTTCTCTTTGCCCCTGCCGAGCCGGGAGTGGAGATTCCCTTTCCAATAATTGACCTCTGGCATGATGGGGTGACGATAAAATCCACATATGCCGCTTCCCCTTCAGACTTACAGAAGGCAATTGATTTAATAGCCAGTGGGAAAATAAAGGTGGAGGATATGATAACCCATCGCCTTTCCATAGATAAAGCTGGCGAGGGCTTTCAACTGGTGGCGGAAGCAAAGGACTCCATAAAGGTGATAATAGAGCCCTGGAGATGAGATCAAATGGGAGAGGGACGGATGGCATGGCTTTATGATGCTCTTTTCGGACCAATCCTCCACAGAGTGCAGAGAAAAGTTGTTGAGATGGTGAAAAAACATGGGTGCAGAAACATTCTGGATATGGGATGCGGAACAGGAATGCAGTGCTCCCTCCTCCGTAAAAATGGCTTGGATGTGGCGGGTATCGATATAAATCCATACATGCTTTTCAGGGCAAGAAAAAAGGGCCTTGAATGCGTCAGGGGAGATATCGCACATCTTTCCTTTCCTTCCAGCACCTTTGACTGCGCTTTACTCTCCTTCGTTTTTCATCTGAATGATATGGCATCCATAAGAAAAATCGCCGATGAGGCAAGAAGGGTGGTGAGGGAAGGCGGGGGCATAATAATAGCAGATTACGGCGCTCCAAGAGGCAGGAAGGGGAGAATGCTTTCCCGTTTCGTTAAGATGGTAGAAAGAATGGCGGCAGAGGAGCATCACAGGAATTACAAAAGATATGAAGGGAGAGGATACATGGAGGGGATAATAGAGGAATTCAATCTCCCGGTGGTGGAGAGGGCAGCCTTCTATCACGGCAATATAGAGGTGGTGATGCTCAGAAATGTTTAGCCCCTTATCTTCTCCCTTATTCTTTCCATAAGGTCGTTCATGTAGGCAAGATTGTGTATGGTGGCGAGCCTCATTCCCAGGGTTTCTTTCTCCCTGAAAAGATAGTTTAAGTAGTCTAAGGAGAAGTTCCTGCATGTGTAGCAATTGCACTCTTCATCTATGGCATCCCCTCTCACTTTCCCTTTTCCGAGATTTATTTTTCCATGGCTTGTGAAGATGGTTCCATGCCTCGCATTTCTCGTGGGAAAGGCGCTGTCGAATATATCTATGCCCTTCTCCACACATGCCATTATGTCCTCCGGCGAGCCCACTCCCATGAGATGACGGGGTTTTTCCTTTGGTAGCAGAGGTGTTGTGACATCCACCATATGGTGCATCTCCTCCTTGGGCTCCCCTATGCAGAGCCCACCTATGGCAAAGCCGAAGAAGTCCATCTGCGATATCTCCTTTGCGCATTTTTTTCTGAGGTCTGCATACACCCCTCCCTGAAGAATGGCAAAATGTCTCTCTCCCTGGCATCTCCTTGCCCATTTTATTGTCCTCTCCACCGATTCCTCCACCCTCTCTCTTGTGTAGGGATATGATGGACAATCATCCAAGGCAAATAAAAAATCGCTTCCTATCGCCTTCTGCACCTCCATGGACTTTTCAGGAGTGAATATCTCCTTTCTTCCATCGGGCATCATGAAGGTTACGCCGTCCTGGCCAGCATCGGCGGGAAACTTCTTTATGGATTGAAAACCGCCGCTGTCGGTAAATATTATGCCGTCCCATTTCATGAATTCATGCAGCCCTATTTTCGACACCACATCATACGCTCTCCTGTATATGTGGAGGGCATTGACTATTATCGCCTTAACCCCTGTCCTCTTCGCCTCATCGGGAGTCAGAGTCTTTATGAAGGCCTTTGTCGCCACCGGGAGAAAGGCGGGAGTTTCCACACTCATATTGCCCGCTCTGAGCACCCCTGTTCTTGCCCTTCCATTTTCAGCCGTTATTTCAAACATTTTTGAGTATGAGCATGGCATCTCCGAAGCTGAGAAATCTGTAATCCCTTTTCAGTGCCTCCTCATATGCCTTCATCACCCTCTCCACTCCTCCAAAGGCGGTTGTTAGAAGCAAAGGTGATGACTTTGGCATATGGAAGTTGGTGAGCATTCCGTTTATGGGCGACTGGAATTCATAGCCGGGAGAGATAAAAAGATTGCTCCAGCCGGAAGATGCTCTCACCCTTCCATTTTCCGAGGCGCTCTCCAGAGCCTTGACGGTGGTTGTCCCTACTGCAATAACTCTTCCATCAGCACTGTTAATGATTTCCGCCTCTCTGGCCCCAATGCGATAGTATTCCCTTGCCTCCCTTATTCTCTCAGGCGGAAGAAAGGTGGCAAGGCCCACATGGAGGGTGATAAAGACAATTTTCACTCCTTTCTCCTCCATCCTTTTGAGGAGCGACGGGGTGAAATGAAGACCTGCTGTAGGTGCTGCTATGGAGCCCTTTTCCCTTGCAAACACCGTCTGATACCACTCTTCATCCCTCACCTCCTCCTTTATGTATGGCGGAGTGGGCATGATGCCCATTTTCTTTATCTCCTCCATTTCAAGTGGGATGGAAATGAGACACATTCCCTCATCCTTTTTTATTATTGTAGCCCTATGCTCTCCCAGATAAAAGGATGTGCCCTCCCTGTATTTTCCCTTCACCAGACATTTGTAATATTCTCCTTCCTTTCCTATCACCAGCAAATCAAGTTTTCCTCCCGTTTCTTTTATCCCCTTCAATCTCACCTTCATGACACGGGTGTTGTTCATTATGACAACATCCCCTTTTCCAACATAATCCAGAATATGATAGAACTTCCTGTGCTCTATCTCGTCTCCATTCAAAACAAGAAGGTTGCACTCATCCCTTGGAATCCACGGTTTCTGTGCAATTCTCTCCCTGGGAAGATTATAGTCGAGTTGCTCCAGCATTATTTCTTCTTTCTCAGATATGGAAGTCCCGTCCTCTTATTTATGCCCACTTCATAACCTTCTGGCAGCGGTGAAGGGGTTGCGTCCTGCACCTCCTTTTTGCTGAAGAAGTATATCCTCTGTTTTCTCCCACCCCTCAGAATAACCTCCTTGGTGTAAAGAGTGTAGTCGCCATGTTTGTAAACCTCATCTCCCATTGCCTCCCATTCTGGGAGCTCCTCCTCTATGGTGAGCTCTTCCTCCTTTATATCCTCTCCAACCTCGAGAACCTCTATTTCAACCTTCTCCTCCTTTTCTTCCTCCTCCTCTCCTTCTTCAATAACCTTTATGCTTGGCTTGAGTTCCTCCATGTCCATTCCCTCTATGGGGACTATGTTACCATCCTCATCCACCCTCCATTTGGGAATGGCCCTGTCGGCGGAGACGATTCTATTTATCCTGGCGCATATGCTGCACATGTATCTCCTTTCCTCCTCCGGCACAACATTTTCGCATATACTGCAGGGCATATAATCAAGCACTTGCCTCAGATGCTCCATTTCATCCATTGATACATAAGGGAGTTAATAAATAAAAATCTTTTGCAGTTATTCGGTGCCTTATTTCTTCTTCTCCGCTGCCCTTATGGCCTTTTTGAAAACTCCCATGAGGGTGTGGTATTCCCATCTGGAGAGCATGCTTCTCCCCATGACCCTGCGGAAGAGTATGCGGGTGTTTTCCTTCTTGTACTCAGGATAGTTTATGGCATCCAGAAGGGCATCAAAGAACTCATACATCTTTTCTTTCTCCATCCCGCTGGCGAGTATGCGCTCCTCCGGCTCGTATCTGCTGGAAAAGATTTCATAGAGAAGAACAGCAACTGCATGGGAGAGATTCATCGACGGATAAACATCGCTCGTGGGTATCTTCACCAGCAAATCACATTTTTCTATCTCGCTGTTTAGCAGCCCGTAGTCCTCCCTTCCGAAGGCGATGCCTATTCTGCCATCCATCTTGTATATCTCTCTGGCAAAATCCTTGACCATCATCACCTTTCTCAGATGATGCCTGTCGTTCCTGCTTTCTATGGATGTGGTTCCCACCAGGTAGTCTATGCTATCAACCAGTTCCTCAAAGGAGGAGAGAATGAGGGCATTGTCGAGAACATCTTGGGCATGCATGGCATACTTTCTGCACTCGTCCTCATCTATGGAAAAGGCCGGATTCACCAGAATAAGATTGCTGAAGCCAAAGTTCTTCATGACCCTGGCGACAGAGCCAGTATTGCCTGGGTATTTCGGTTCGACAAGTATTATGAATGCATCCATGTTACAGGCTGAATATGTATACCAAGATGGGTTCCGTTTCCTCCTTCAGTCCTGCCTTGTTATACGCCACCGCATGGAGGTAATAATAGCCGACGCTTCCCCTCCACAGCCATTCATAGGGATACATGGTGTCTATGCTCTCCACCATTCCATTCACATAAAAGGTGACATTCTCTATGTCCGAGTCGCTGTCATAGGCAACAGTTCTCACCAGTATCCTCCCTATTATGATGGTGTTGCCGCTGGCGAGAGGCCATATCTGCCTGTCGAAGAGGTAGAGGTAGCCGGTGAGGGGACGCTGCAATGTTATGTGCGGCTTCGATTTATCTATCTTTATGGTGGTGCTTTTTATGTCCTCCGTGCTTCCCTTATCGTCCTGGCTGTAGTACTCCAGAAGATGGGCACCTTCGCTGCTTATGGTGAAGGGGGCCGTGTAGGTAATCCATGAGCCACCATCTATTCTATACTTTGTATACAGTATCGCATCTCCTTCGGGATCTGTGGCTGAGAGGGTGACGGTGACGTTCTGGAGATACCATCCATTTTTACCATCTGCGGTGGGCGGATTAAGAGAATAGGTGGTTACGGGTGGAGCATTGGACGGGCTTATGGTCACGGAAAGATAAGAAGACCAGCTGCTTTCCGCATTGTTCGTGTCCTTCGCCTTTACCCTCACATGATAGGTGCCGCTGCTGCTCCATATGTGGGATGCGCTTGCAGTGACACCGGAAGCATAGGGGCCAACCCATCCGCTGTTGCTTCCGTCTCCCCAGTCGAAGAAATAGTATATGTTATCTCCATCGGGGTCGACGGTGGAGGTGGAGTAGGTGTATGACACACCTGTATAGCCGGATGTAACTCCAGAGGGCTGCGTTGGTGTGTTGGGCGGGTGATTTACGCTGGTGATGTTAAAGTGATATACTCCGCTTTTAACCGCATTTCCTAAGTTATCGACAGCATATATGGTGAAGTTGTACATCCCCTCCACATTGTATATCTCCTCCCTGTAATAGGTGGTGCATGGAATGTGGTTCATGGTGAAGTTTGCAAAGGAGGAGTCAGGATATGTCACTTCCAGATAAACAGCATTTACGCCCGAGAGGGTGTCTTCAACAGTACAGGTTATATTCACGCTTCCTCCCGGAACCTGTGTGGATGGATTGGCTACGATGGCGCCAAGGGATGGAGGAGAGTTATCAACGGTATATGTTCTGTTATGGGTACTCTCCACATTTCCCGCATTGTCGGTGCTGTAATACTCCACATAGTTTGTTCCCTCTTTCGTAAGATGGAAAACGCCCGAGTAAACATAGAAGTTGTTCGATTTTCCAACCCCTGTTCCCGGCGCCGGATTCCAGGAGCCGTTCCATATGCGATAGTAGGTGGTGTTAACACCCGAGACAGAGTCGGTGGCTGAAAGGGATATGTCGGACGAGGGAGTCACATATGAGAGATATGCCAGGCTGGCGGAGATGGTTGTGGAAGGCGGAGTGGTATCGATACCAGCAATTTCATCAGCGGAGAGAGGTGCTGCTTCAGCATTTCCTGCATTGTCCGTTGCCCTTGTATGGAATTCATAATATCCATCTCCTGAAGGAGCGGTAAAGCTCCACTGCCAGGGAGATGCGGAATCGGTGGAGAACAACTGCCAGGCACCCCATGTGGCATTATCGGTGGAGAAGCGGTAATACAGGCTCACCTGAGCCAGGCCCGAGAGGGCATCAGAAGCGGTGGCATTTATGGTCAACGGAAGAGATGTCTGCCAGTATCCTGATATGGCGTCCACGCTGCTTGACGGTGCCGTAATGTCATAGCCGGCAGTCTCGTCAGCAGAACCTGGGGCTGCCTCTGTATTGCCGGCGGTATCATTGGCTATGGTGTAGAATTCATAATAACCCTCTCCATTGGGGAATGTAAAATCCCACTGCCATGGTGAGGCTGTATCCTTTCCGAAGAATGTCCATGCACCCCATGTTGCGTTATCTGTGCTATAGCGATACCAGAGGGAAACGTTTGCTACAGCATAATTGTCTGTTGCTGTGGCGGTAATGGTAATGGGCTGTGAGTTATACCAGTATTTTGACAGGGTATCAACACTTGATGAGGGAGCTGTTGTATCTTGCAGAACAAAAGTGTAGGTGGCTGATGTGCTCCACCCCGTACCGTTGTGGGCTTTGACAACATATGAATACGTTCCCAGTGGGTCGGGATATGTATATGTGTGGTTATAATACCATGTTGTTGTGGCTGCCACATTGCTCATGGAAAAGTTGCCCATGAGGGTGGCATTGGGATAGCTTATTTCCACCCATGCATCTGTGGCGTTGGTTATGTCGGCGGTGATGTTGTTATAACCCGGCATCTCGACGGGATCAGGAGAATCGCTTACACTGTTGATGGTGGGCTGTGCAAAGGCGTAAATGGCGATTGCAAAAACAAGGCCCGCTATTATAAACTTCTTCATAGATATTTATACCAAAGGGGATTAAAAAGTTTTGTGTGTAATCTGGAAATGCGAGGGGCCGGATTCGAACCGGCGATGGCCTACGCCAGCAGATCTTGAGTCTGCCGCCTTGGACCTGGCTTGGCTACCCTCGCCCGAGAATAATGATATACGGATTTTTAAAACTTTACCATGGGTTAAGCATTTATAGGGCAAACAAATTTGCCATCATATGAAAGTTTATGTCACCGCAGCAGTTGCAGTCATGCTTTTTCTCAGCGGTTGCATCTTCATACAGAATGTGGAAAGGGAGGGTTTCAAGGAGGGGGATTTAACGCCCCCGTTGCCCTACTCCTTTTACATGGTGGAAAAACCCATAGCAACCCATCTCCTTCCAATTTACTACAAATATGAGGCAAGATGGGAACTCTCACCTCTCTACAAGAACTACATGGGTGCCATCCGCCTCCAGATAAATAATACAGGCAATACGGACATATTCATTTACGGTTTTGCCATAAAGATAGATGGGGTGGAGCAGAGCATGATGCTCCATGGCGGGAAGAAGATTTTCCCCGGAGAGAGCAAGGTTTTCTTCCTCTCCTTCAGATGCCCAGGCGAGGGGAATCACACATATATGATTGGCGCCTATGCCATGGCGGGCAGAGGAGGGAGATGGTATGACCACGGGCTGGAATATCTGGAAGGGGAATGGAATATGAGTGTGAATGGTTATCAGAGCGGGGGATACAAACTCCACAAAAACTACTACACCTATTTCGACAAAATAAACAAACTTGTGAACACCAATGATGTGGAGGTGGTGGAGAAGACGAGGGAGATAACGGAGGAATATGGAAGCAGCTACAATGTGGGAAAAATATGTGCCATATTTGACTGGGTTTATTCAAACATAAAATATGTTAATGAGAGCGATGACGAATGGAATACTCCATCATACGCTCTCCACCATGGGGGAGATTGCGAAGAATTTGCGATGCTCATTGCCGCCATGATTACCGCAGCCGGGGGAAATGCAAGAGTATACATCACCCACAATCATGCCTTTGCCGCCGTTTATATTGGAAAGGATGTTTCAATACTCAAAAATGTGGATTCCTATTATAGTGCAAATCTGAGCTATGCCTTCTTTGAAGATGAATTTGGCTACTGGCTGGTGGCAGACCCGCTCATGTCTCCATATCTGGGAGGCCTTCCCGTAGGAGGCATAGTGAAGGGGGGCAGCGGGAAATACTACAGATGGAGCATAATGACCAATGACCTTTACTCCATAGATGTGATGAGGGACTGAACCATATTACTTTATAAATCGGGAAAACATTTAAAAATGGATGTACAAAATCCCCAAGGAGGAGGAAGTAAGGAAGGCTCTTTATGCCGTGCTCAAAAAGTATGGCTATGTTTCCTCCCTAAAGAAATTAAGAGACGAGATGGCAAAGGAGTTAAAGAAAATGGACAGCAGTTATCGCCTCAGCATGAGGAGGGCAAGGATAATAGCAGCCCGCTCCGGTTTTGTGAGGGTGGAGGTTAAAAAGGGGAAGGGAAAAATGGAGGGGAAGAACTGCCCCGTCTGCGGAAATAAAATGAAGCCAATCAGAAGCATCTCTCTTCTGGGAGAGAAGGTGGTGCTGGGCTATAAATGTGGGTTGTGTGGATATAGCGGGAAGATGGATGAGATGCCGGTCAAATACGAATTTCATCTCACCCGCTGATATCTTTCCACAAAAATTTTTTCTATTCTCCTTATTTCCTCCGATATTCTTCCGTTAAATTCCGGTTTATTCTTTGCCACCCCTTTCTCTGTTATGAAGCCGGTGATCAGATGGGATGGGGTGAAGTCGAAGTAAACATTCCTCACTTTCACCCCTCCAGGAGGGTCATCCCATATCTCCTCGCCCCTCTCCTCTTTAATGAAAACAAAGGGAAATGCCTTGGAGGAAGGAGCGGCCACATATATCGGTATCTCCTTTGCCTTCGCGTGAAATGCGAGGGCGGCTGTCCCCACTTTATTTACCACCCCTCCTTCCGTGATGGCATCTGCCCCGATGAGAATCATATCCGCCTCCTCCACCAACGAAAGGAGGGCAGCATCTGTTGTAATTATGACGTCCATAATGCCATTCAACTCTATAGCAAGTTTTCTTCCCTCCATGTTCGGGCGGGACTCCGAACATATTACCTTTAGTTTCTTGCCGGCACATTTTTTCAGTATCCTCACCACGGTGGAACTTCTGCTGTAGGTGGCTATGGTTATGCCATCTTCCATAATGGAAGAGGCGTTTTTCACCATCCTCTCCTGCGCCCTCCTCATCTCATCAAACCTTTCTGCTGCTCTTTCTCCATACAGAAAGGCATTGTTTACCACATTCCATATGGAACCCATAGATGGATAGGCCTGCAGGATTTGCAGGGCGGTTGAGAATCTGTCCTCTGCATGAAGAATATGCTCCATCACTTTTACCTCTATCTCAGCCGCTCCGGAGATGCGGTCCTGCTCCATGATTCAAAAGGGCTAAAGGAATAAAAATGCAACTGCGGGATGATTTTTACACGAGCGGTGCTTCCGTAAATAAAATCACTTCATGTAAAGTCCGCCGCTCACCACTATCGTCTCCCCTGTTATGTAATCTGCCATCCTGCTCGCCAGGAATAAACAGGCGTTGGCCACATCCTCCGGCTCCCCCAGCCGTTTTAGCGGCACCTCCTCCGCCCTCCTCCTCTTCATCTCCTCAGTGTAGTTTGAGATTATGTCCGTTTCTATGGTTCCGGGAGCCACCGCATTTACCGTTATTTTCCTCTCCCCCAGTTCCAGGGCAAGACTTTTCATCAGCCCGAGCATTCCCGCCTTGCTGGCCGCATAGGCAGCACCGTGGGGCGAGCCCTTGAAGGCCAGCTGGGAGGAGATGAATATTATTCTCCCGCCCTCCTTCATGTGGGGGATGGCATGGATGCACATATTATAGCATGATTTGAGGTTGGTTTCCATGGTTTTATTCCATATCTCCTCATCCATTTCCAAGAAACTCGTTCTATGATATATGCCGGCATTGTTTACCAGGATGTCTATTCCTCCCGCGACATCAACAAATTTTTCCACTATTCTTTTTGCTTCATCCAGCTTTCCCACATCTCCCTGGAGAAGGATGCCATCGGAGTAACGCCTCACGTCCTCCATGGTTTCCTTTGCCTTTTCATGGCTTTTAAAATAGTTGACACCAACAAAGGTGCCGTGCTGGGCAAACTTTACGGCTATGGCCCTTCCGATTCCACGGCTTGCTCCAGTGACGAGAGCATTCTTTCCATCCAGCATTTTATGCTATCACAGTCTCCTGCAGAGCTTTACCACCGTTTCCACCGCCTGCTTCGCCCTCTCTATTCTCTCCTCCGCCTGCAGGCGGCTCATGCCATGGCCCGTGATGCCAAAGCCAAGGGGCTTTTCAAATTCGACGGATAAATCCACAACTTTCCTGGCTGCCTGCTGCATCACCACTTCATCATGCTCCGTCTCACCCTCTATAACCGCCCCGAGAACAACAACGCCGTCTATGTTTATATCCTGCATTAACTTTTTCACCGCGATGGGCATATCCAGGACGCCCGGCACCTTAACGACCCTCTCCACTCTCGCCCCAAGAAACTCCGCATGCTCTCGGGCGCGCTCAAGCATCATCATGGTTATGTCATAGTTGAATTCCGAAACGACAATGCCAATCCTTATCTCGCCATCCCTATCCTTTCTCATTAATTTTGTTATGTTTTTTTATTATATTAGTTTTGGGGCAGCCGCATGCATCAGGGAATCTTATAAAAAACTTTATATAAACAAATGGATTGCCATTCAATGGAATCCGAAGCAGTAATATATATAGGGAATAAGGCACCGATAAAATACGCCACGGCAGTGGTGACAGAGTTCGAAAAGGGGGCAAACGAGGTTACCATAAAGGCAAGGGGGAGGGCAATATCCACAGCCGTTGACGCCTGCCAGATAAGCATAAACAAGTTCCTGGAGGGCGTGGAGATAAAGGACATAAAGATTTTTACCGAGGAGATGGAGGACAGGAACGTATCGGCCATAGAGATCCTTTTAGCCAGAACCTAAAACAAGGGCGACGCCTATAAGACAACTCACGCCAATGAAATCCATCAGGCTTGTGAGTATTGGGATTGCCACATTGTCCGGATTCACTCCCATTTTGAATGATACACCGGATACATGATATGATAGAATATTCACAATAAATACCATCAATTCTCCTGCTATAAGGGATATGAAAATCATTCTTAGGATGCTGTAGCTCTCCAGCCCCATCCATCCGCCTATGAAATAGCCAAAGATACCGATGAGGGGGAATATCACCAGCCCTATCAGATGCATCACCACAAAAAGATTGAGGGCATTCCTCGGAATCTTTCTTCCATACTTCATCTCACCGATGTGGAGGGCTGAGGAAAAACGGGCCGCAAGTATGCCTCCTATGGCTCCTCCATCTTCCAGAAAGGCCGGCACTATGGTGAGGATGGCGGCGCTGCCCATGAGGGCGTCAAACCTCGAGCCCAGCACGCTGCCGGAGAAACTGCTCAGGAGGCCACATACCAGAAAGACAGGCACACTCTCTATGAGAATTCTTCTGGCAAGGGGCTGCTTCATGGATAGAAGAGAATTTATTAGGGTGAATGAAACAACGGAGAAGAGAAGAATCTCCTTTTCCACATCGTTCATGATGAGAACCATCTCCATGGAGAAGAAGAGAAGGGGAAGCGTTATTATGTCGCCGGCGAGCGTGATGAGGGGCGCCGTCATGTTGTCGGGATTCCATCCCCTTTTATATGACATGAATGCTATGAAGAAGGTGAAGAATATCATGATGAGGGCGGAGAAGATTCCTGCCAGGGAGGATATGAGAATCATATCGATAATTGTCACCTCCATTCCAAGATGCACTGCTATCATCCACGCTATTATGGCTATATAGATGCTCATGATGAAGGTCAGGGCAAAGGAGGAGTTCAGATTCTCCTTAAAAATGTTATTTCTCTTTCCTATTACAAGTTCTCCAGTATGGAGGTATGTGCCGAGCCGTGAGCCAAGAGAGGCGAATATATTGCCCCTCATACCTATGGCAGGGGGTATTAAAATCAGAAGGGCAGGAACAGCATTTAGTCTCCCGGTAAAAAAGCCGATGGTCACCCCGGTTATCAGATCACCAAAGGTGGATAGAAGAAGAGAGAGTAAACTCTCCTTTAGGTCCTTTGCCACTGTGCTTTCCCTGAATATCCCGGGCACCATGCATATCGCCTTCAGGAGGTGGTTCCTTATCCATTCTGGATTATTAGCATCTAACCCTTTAATTCATTTTCGTGATAAATGTTAGCATTTCTCAACTAAAGTTTATATTTAGTATTGGTATTACCCGCGGTGAAAAAATGAATGCCAAGGAATATGTAGAAGATATTATAGAAAAAGTGAAGGAGAAGAATCCAGGGGAGAAGGAGTTTCACCAGACAGTAACGGAGGTTTTGACCTCACTGATACCTGTAATAGAGAAGGAGCCAAAATACATGAAGCACAAGATACTGGAGAGGATAACAGAGCCAGAGCGCGTCATAATGTTCCGTGTTTCATGGGAGGATGACAATCACGAGATACATGTAAATAGGGGTTATAGAGTCGAGTTCAACAGCGCACTCGGCCCATATAAGGGAGGATTGAGGTTCCATCCCACCGTCAACTTGAGCATTCTCAAATTCCTCGGTTTCGAGCAGATATTCAAGAACTCACTGACAGGGCTGCCAATGGGCGGCGGCAAGGGCGGCAGCGATTTTGATCCGCATGGAAAGAGCGACAGCGAGGTTCGCCGCTTCTGCGAGGCATTCATGAGCGAGTTGTACCGCCACATCGGACCAAATACTGATGTGCCAGCCGGAGATATAGGCGTTGGAGGAAGAGAAATCGGCTATTTGTTCGGAACATATAAGAAGATAGTCAATAGATTTGAAGGCGTGCTCACAGGAAAGGGACTGAACTGGGGCGGTTCATATATAAGGCCTGAGGCAACTGGTTATGGAGCAACATACTTCCTCATGGAGATGCTGAAGTCAAAGGGAACGGACTTAAATGGAAAGAAGGTTGTAATGTCCGGAAGCGGTAACGTTGCCCAGTTTGCTGCAAAGAAAGTTACGGAACTCGGAGGAAAGGTGATAACACTTTCCGATTCCAAGGGAGCAATGTATCTGCCAGACGGAATAAACGATGAGATATGGCAGGCTGTGTATGAGACAAAGGCAATAAAGCATGGAAGACTGGAGGAAGTGGCGGAGAAATTCGGTCTGGACTGGCATCCCGGAAAGAAAGCATGGGATATTGTTGATGCTGCAGACATTGCATTTCCAAATGCAACACAGAACGAAATTGACCTGAATGATGCAAAGAAGCTTGTGGATGCAGGAGTGATGGCTGTGGTGGAAGGAGCAAACATGCCATCCACGCTGGAGGCAATTGACTACTTCCACGAGAACGGCGTGCTCTTTGGACCGGCGAAGGCTGCAAATGCTGGGGGCGTTGCCGTCAGCGGCTTGGAAATGAGCCAGAACAGCATAAGACTGCAGTGGACGGCAGAGGAAGTGGACAGAAAACTGCATGATATCATGGTGAACATCTACAATGCCAGCGCAAAGTATGCGGAGAAATTCGGGCATCCCGGCAACCTGCTTATTGGAGCCAACATTGCCGGCTTCGTAAAGGTTGCCGACTCTATGATAGACCAGGGAATCTACTGATTCCCTCTCCCTCTTTTATTTTTAACTTTTCTGGTAAAAATTTGGGAATGATTTGGGAATGATTTTGTAACAAATCTGGTAAATCGATATAAATAATGGCATGCTCTTTTGCCGGTGATAAAAAATGAAGAGATGGTATATGGCTATCGCCCTTGTCGCCATCATAGGGATGGTGGCACTGGTGGAGGCCGGAATAAATGGAATAGATGCTAGTGGAGGAGACGACGCAGCGGGCAAGATGGCTAAATGGAGACATATGCTGGGCAGATTGATGGCTCGAGGACATGGAAGAGGGATGCAGATGCAGCAGCACGCGTGGCAGCATGTCGCCAGACATATGCTGGAAATCACAAGGGTTGAAGGAACACTTGAGAATGTGAATGGGATCTATTACGTAAATAACACATCTCTGTACTTCGGCGATGATGCTTTTCTCAACATGCTGGCAAGGAGCGACTATGACGGGGATGGCGTCTATGAGCAGATATGGGAGGAACTGGAAGGACTGGAGGGCAGCCACGTCGTTGTTAATGGAATGCTGAACAACGGCACCCTCTATGTGAGTCACATAAACGGAATATGGTTCAGAGTGCCGAGGGATGTGGATGTTGTCACCATAGAGGGCACACTGGAGAACATAAACGGCAGCTTTTACGTGAATGGCTATGAGTTAGGGATCAAGAGAGGCTATTCAAGAAGCGATATAGACGGAGATGGATTGCTGGAGAGAATGTACGAGGAGTTTGCTGGACTGGAGGGCAGTGATGTTACAGTTGATGGAGTGATGCATGATGGATGGATTATGGTGATGCACATAAACGGCATCTGGGCACGCTGATTTGCCCCCTACATCCTCCTCTCTTCCCCTTCTTTTCTTTTTATAATTCTATTTTTGATTGGTTAAATACTTATACTAAAATGCTATTTGGATTTCATGCCCTTAAAATCCAGAACCATAACCTTTCAGGAATTCTTCAGGGAGGTTCAGGAAGAGGTGTGGAGGGAGATAGAGCATAATATACATGACGAGGACATGCTCTATGCTCTTGAGGGCGGAAAGATGCTCCGTCCTGCCATGCTTATGCTTTCGTTCAGAGCATGCGATGGGGCGGATGAATATTACAGATATGCCCTTGAGAGTGCCATGGGCATGGAGCTTGCTCACTCTGCTTCCCTCATTCATGATGACATAATGGATGGGGATGATGAGAGGAGGGGCAAACTGGCCCTTCATGTGGTTAAGGGGCTTGGAACGGCCATCCTCACAGGCCATAAAATGATAAGTACGGCCTTCAGAATCTCCCTTTCTCATGGAATGGAGAACGCATGGATTTTTCTGAACACCTGGGAGGAGACGCTCATAGGCCAGCTAAAGGATATAGATCTCAATGCCCATCTTGAGGATTTTCTCAACGGGCATGAGCCGGAGAAGTTGCTCCAGGAATATTTCAAAATCATAGAGATGAAGACCGCCTCCCTCTTCGCCACCGCCTGCAGGGCGGGCGCCATAGAGGCGAAGGCGAATGAGGAGTTGAGGGAACTCATGAGGCTTTACGGGAGAGAGGTCGGCATGGCGTACCAGCTGGCTGACGACCTTGTTGACATAGCCAATGGGAAGCTGGAGGAAGGAATAATAATCCCTCTCATAAGGGCGTATGGCAAGAATATAAGGAGGGAACTTCTGGAAATGCTGAAGGAGAACGGTACCCATATTCTGGAAGAGGTGCTGTCCAAGAATGGATTTGATCTCAAGAAGGTGTATCTGGAGGAGATAAGGAAGAGAATTGCCAGCGCCGTCGAACTTGCCTCCTCTCCGCTCATACCTGACACTCCATATAAGGAACTTCTGAAGGAGGCACCGGCGTATATAGTAAACGCCATGATAAGCAATGTGGATATGGTGGTTTGATGGCAATTGAGCAGAAGGGAATGCTCTCGCCTTTCACCCTATTTACTTCCATAATCACAGGTGGCTTCTTTCCCCTTCTCGGCTCCTTTTTCGCCGCCCTTTTCATCGATGACATCTACATTATAGGCGTTGTTCTCACCTCCTTTGGTGGCTTCCTTGCTCATTACGTGCTTGCCCACACCATCCACGACCTCTATCATTATGACATAGAGGCGAGGCATACCCTGAGCAAGAACACTCTTAAGATTTTGCTGATTGTCTCCCTCATCATACTTCTTTCCATAATGGCATACCTCGCCATTGAAACGGGATGGCCCGTCATCCTCTTCTCCGTCATAGGGGCTCTCGTTTCCCTGTATGCAGAGGGGCTCATACATCATGAGTCCCAGATGGCCTTCGGCGCCATGTTTCTTGTCATCGGCTCCTTCTATGTTCAGATGGGATATTTTTATAATGCGGATGTCGCGGAAGCATTTTCCAGCACAAGGGCATGGATAGAGGCGATCCTGCTATCTCTATTTGCCTTCTTCAGTCAGTACGGATGGCTTTTATTCTATCGCCTCGATGACTACGGATGGAGTGCGAAGAAGAGGAATGAAAGCATCCTCATAACCAAGTTGGGTCTCATATTCCTTGTCATCCTCTTTGCTGTCCATGCCTTCTGGAGATGAGCATATTCTTTATTTAGCCATTACATATTATCTCCATGGAAATCCTCATTGATAACATAGGGGAACTTTTTGACGGCCACAGGATAATAAGGGATACGTGCATTCACATAAAGGAGGGGAGGATAGAGAGCATAGGGGTGAGGGAGAGGGCCGATGAGGTGATAGATGCGGAAGGCAAATTTGTAATGCCCGGCTTTATTGACCCCCACACCCACACCGTCTTTGCCGGAAGCAGAGAGTTCGAACTTGAGTGGAAGATTGAGGGGAAGAGCTACAGTGAGATTGCGGAGATGGGAGGGGGAATATTATACACGGTAAAGGAAACAAGAAGGGCGAGTAAGGAAGAACTGGTGAAACAGATGGAGGAGAGGCTGAGGGAAATGCTTTCCCACGGAACAACCACGGTGGAGATAAAAAGTGGTTATGGACTGGACAGGGAAACGGAGATAAAGATGCTGGAAGCGATTCAGGAGGTGAAAAGGAAAACAAAAATGGACGTAGTTCCAACATTCCTCGCCCATGCCATTCCTTCCGGGAGAGAGGCAGAAGAGTACACGGAGGAGATAATTTCGGAGATAATACCTGAGGTGGGGAAAAGGAAACTGGCGGAGTTCTGCGATGTTTTCTGCGAGAAGGGCTATTTCGATGTGGAGCAATCAAGGAGAATCCTCATGAAGGGAAGGGAATACGGGATGCTGCCCAAAATCCATGCCGACGAGTTTTCATGCATCGGATGCAGCAGGATGGCAGCAGAGATAAATGCTGTCTCGGCCGACCATCTTCTTATGGCTGGGGAGGAAGAGATGAAAACGCTTGCCGGGGCGGGCGTGGTGGCCACACTTCTTCCGGCCACTCCCTTTGTCCTCAACACCTCATACCCAGATGCCAGAAGGATGAAGGAAATCGGCCTCACCATCGCTCTTGCCACGGACTTCAATCCCAACTGCTATGTGGCAAACATGCAGTTCATTGTTCAGCTTGCATGCTACAAGATGGGAATGATGCCCCTGGAGGCATTGAGAGCGGCGACAATCAATGCTGCGAAGGCAATAAAAAGGGATGGGGAAGTGGGAAGCATAGAGCGGGGAAAGAAGGGAGATGTTCTCATAACGAATGTAGCATCTCATAAATTTATCCCCTACAAGATAGGGGTGAATATGGTAAGGAAGGTCATTAAAGAGGGAGAGCTGGTTTATTCAGAGGATTGAATCGATATCCATCGCCTCCCCTTCCTCCCCTTCCCCCTTTCCCTTCATTTTTCTGAGCAGTGCCTCCATCTTGCTTTCCAGTTCCCTTGTTTTCTTGAATATGGCCACCTCTCCCCTCATCTTTTCCAGCACCTTCTTTATGACATCCTGCTTCCTCTTTATGGGAAGAAGGCCAGAGGGGTAGTCAAACTCCCCCACCCTGTCGCATATCTCCTCCATCATTCCCAGTATTTCCTCCACCTCTCCTATGTTTCCGCTCTTCATGAGATATACGCCTCTTCTCCTCAGCTCCCCCACCACATCCGCTAAGCCAAGAAGGTATGATGTGCTGCTCACATTTATGGCTTCGGGAGGTGGTATATCTCTATCCTCCATTATTGCCATGAATATCTCCGCCTCCGCCACCTCCTGCATCGCATTTTCCATATAGCCAGCAGTCAGTATGTCGGGATGCCTCTCTATTTTTTTTCTGGTTGCCTTGAGAATTTTGCCCGCCTCGTTCATATATTCTCTCGCCTCCTCCATATTCCCCTCATGAATGCTCTTTATGCCCTTTCTGCTGTTTCTTATGATCTCCCTGCAGTTTTTGAGCGTCTCCTCTCTCAGGTCATCCTTCTCGTTCAGTTCTTCCTCTATGGCAGAGAGGATGTCATCAAGATTCTTCATGGAAATTGAATGGCAGCTTGGATATAAGATTATCTGATTATTTCCGCCTTCCCCTTTTTTACAATGACATCCTCCTCAATTCTCACGCCCATCCCTGCCGTGTATATCGCCGGCTCCACGGCAAAAACCATGTTTTCCTTCAGAATGAAGTTGGAGGCGGAGGAGAGGGAAAAGCCGTCGTGCACCTCTATCCCTATGGAATGGCCCAGGGAATGTCTCATCCCGTGGCCATGTTTTTTGAGAAAATCCTCCACCTTTTTCACCACTTCAGATGCTTTAACTCCCTCCATCATCTCATCTATGGCAATGTTAAGCGCTTCTTCCACAATTTCGTATATTTTTCTGCCCCTTCTCTCCACAAAAGTTCTCGTTATGTCGGAGCAGTAGTTTCTGTATCTTGCCCCCATATCGAGTATGGCGGGTGTGGCATATCTTTTTTTGCCCGCGGTATGGTGGGGAGATGACGAGTTTTTTCCAAAGGCCACTATGGTATCGAAGGCAGCCTTCATGCCCCGTTTCCTCATCTCATATTCCGCCTCTGCCGCCACCTCCGCCTCGCTTTTGCCCTCCATGGAGAGGGATTCCATTATCCTTTTCGTCTCCCTGCATGCCCTTCTTATGAGGGCCACCTCGCTTTTTCTCTTAACCACCCTCGCCTCCATAATTTCCTTTCCAACATCAATCCATTTTCCTCCAATAATCTTCTTCAGATAAAGATAATCGGCATGGGATAAACCGCGGGAGTTGAACCCGATTTTCTCTGCTGTTGCCAGCTCCTTAAGCAGTGCCTCCATCTCCCTTCTGCTGGTGTAGAAGTGTGCCCTTCCCCTTTCCAGCGGCGGGGCCACCACCTCCACGGCATCTGGAAAAACGATGGCATAGCTGGATTCCCATGTTCCCTCCAGTCCCGTGAAATAGAAAAAGCTGGCATCCGGCGTTTTTACAATAACGGCGTCCACCTTTTCAAACACCTTCATTCAACACCTCCAGTTTTCTGCAGAGTTCTGCTATCTGCTCAGGGGAGAGGTGTTCCACCCTTTCATCCATGAAAGGAAGCCTCGCCACCACCATCTCTTCATCTATTATTCCGTCAATCATGAGGGCATTCTTTATCTTTTTCCTGCGATGGGAGAAGAGGGATGCCACAACCCTGTCAAATATCTCATCATCCACATCAAATCTTTTTCCCACGGGTTTCATCTCAACTATGCAGGAGTCCACCTTGGGCACGGGGCGAAAGGCGGTTCGCGGCACATTTTCGAGAATTCTGCAGTCCGCCTTCTGGTAAACCATGACGGAAAGACGGGAATACTTTTTGCTTCCATGGGAGGCAACCATTCTTTCCGCAAACTCCTTCTGGTACATCAGGATGGCCACATCAAAGGTTTCATCCAGAAATTTGAAGGTGAGGGGGGAGGAGATGTGATATGGTATGTTCGACACAATTTTATTGAAATCCAGTGAGGAAAAATCAACCTTCATGGCATCCTCGTTAATCACCTCCACATTTTTCAATCCCTCCAGTTTTTTGGCTAAGGAAGCATCTATTTCTATGGCTATGACCCTTGCCACCTGAGCCATTTTTCTGGTGAGAATGCCGTTGCCCGGGCCAACCTCCAGAACCCTATCCGTGCTTTTCAAATCGGCATATCTTATCTGTCTTTCCGCCACCCTTTCGTCTATGAGAAAATTCTGGCTCAGCCTCATCTTTTTATGAGGGGAGGCCTGGTGAAAAGGCGGTACTTTTCATTCGGGTTTTCAAGTTCATCCAGTATCCTCTTTGCTATTATTTTCTCGGGGGCATGAATGCTCTTCACTCTGTTTTTTATATCCTCAAAACTTTTGAAGGGCTGCTTCTTTCTCTCATCCAGTATCTCCAGCATCGTTTTTTTGCCAAGACCAGGAAGCAACTCCAAGGAATGGAAGCGCGTTGTGATGGCGGGCGCCTCATTGAAAAATTTCACAAATCTGTCCTCATTCTTTTCCACTATCTCCTGTATCACATACAGCATTTCTCCGTGGGCGGTCGGGGTGAGGTCATCGTAATTCACCCTTCCCTTGACCTTCGCTATCTTTTCTCTTTTCTCCAGTTCCTTTCCCACGTATATCCTTTCCCCTATGGAGAGAGTTACATCGGGCTTCGGAATGAGTTCAAGGAGGGTAAACTGGCTCTCCCCTATGCCATAGGCGATGGCGCCCCTTCTGTGTCCAACACGTCCTGTTGGTAAATAATCCAGAATATAAACATAATCCTCCATTTCCCCTCCTTAAAGATACTCCCTTATTACCTCCAGAATCTGCTCTATCTCCTCCTCAGACGGAATATATGTCTCCTTGGCGAAGATTGCCACAACCTCCTCCCTGTCCTCCGGCAGTAAATCCGCCATCTTGCATGCCTGCTTCTCCTCCACCTTCCCTATCTCCATGAGCCGCTCCACAAGTTCCCTCGCCTTCTCCGGGGGAAGGCGGGCGACCCTCTCGCTGTGCTCCAGCGCTATCTTCTGCTCTCTGTTCAACTCCTGTTCCTCGCTCAGTTTGGATAGCATTTCCTTAACCTCAGATATCAGCATTATCTTCATGTTACCTTCCTCAGATGCTCCGGATAGGAAAGCAGATGCTTTATTTTCTTTCTGTCCCTTATTTTGACTATGTAAGCCCTCCCCTGCTTTCCGACTATCTCTCCTGTAAGTCCGTGATATCTCGGATGCGGCATGCCCTTGTGCACCGACGGGTCTATAACTATTGCCACCTTCTCTCCTTCCTCATACTCCTGCATCGCTCTCGTAATCACGTTGGACATGCCCTTTCTTATCCTTTTGGTCATTTTTCCGCGGCTTTTACTCCTAAATCCCCTAGACCTTCTCATCTCAATCACCTATTTCAATTACATCCAGCATTTTCACTTCCATATCAACACCCGCCAGATGGCTTAAAGAAGGGACGGTTCTTCCTTCATCTCCCGTTATGAGTTCCTTTATGTATGTGCCTGATTCCGCCTTTATCACCAGCGTTGCCTCATTTTCCTTCATCTCTTCCACCCTTATATCGATTACCTTCCTACGTCTAACCTTGTCGGCCCTTCTGTGAGCCACCCTTCGGGGTGTTCTTTGCTCAATTATACTACTCCTTAATGCATTAACTGCTTCATTAATTTTTCCCTTCTCCTCAAAGCCAACGACCACCCTGTATGTTTTCGGGTATTTGGCGGATTTCAGCATCTCTATCTCATTCCTTGAGGCGTATCTAAGGGAAACCACCTCCACCTTTCCGGCGGCGAATTCGTTTATGGCCTTCTCCACTTTCTCAATATCCACATTTCTTTTGCGAGGTTCCTTCAATTCCAGAATGAAGGGTCTTCCATTGCCCAGCATTCTCACGTCTATGTCCTCCCTTCCTGCCCCGTGGAATTCCTCTTCCTTCGCCTGAAATATGCGAAGAGGCTCGGCTGCTATTATCTCCTCCACACTCTCCTCATACATTTTTCCCTTGAAATTGCAGTACTCACACCCCTTTCCATGGCATTTCCTGCAGTACCATTTTGTCTGGGGTAGGCCCCTCACCAGTTTCCTGTATCTCCCGTATATGAAGACGGGCCTCACATCCAGTTCAACGGTATCGTAGGATGTGTCTATTATGGCGACTATGTCGGGGCGCACAAACTCCACGGGTTTCTCAATGAAGGAGTAAACCTTCTTTCCCACCTCCCTGTTTATCTCCCTCTTTATGGATTCGCTGTACTGCGTTGCTATTCTCTCCTCCCTCTCGATTATATCCTCATCAACCCTGCATCCCACAAGAAAGGTGTTGAACTCATAGTCTGACAGGGCATCCACCACCAAGGAGGCGAATTTGTCCATCTCGCCCATTATCCCCTCGCACAGCCAGCATTCCTCGGGTGGAATCTCTTTCAGGCCGTGCTCCTCCCTTATCTTCCTTCCCCTCTCTTCATTGGTCATCCCATGCCACAGTTTGGCGAACTGTCTGCCGAGACATGAATCGCATAATTTAAACTGGAAAAGTTTATTGACTTCCTCGTGCATTTTGCCTTCCGTCTAAGCCATACTCAGATTTGTGCCTCTGGGTTTGAAGAAGCTTATTATAAACACGTCCATTTCTTTACTCGTCTCATGCCCTGCCTCATCATAGCCGCTTACCTTCAGAGTCTTGGAGCCTATGGAGCCGCCCCACACCCACTCATATGGGGGTGTTGAGTCATTCTCCATTATTTCATCATTCACAAAGAACTTAACCTGGTCCATCATGAGGTTGTCAACAGCATTCACCTGCACGGTAATTCTCCCTATGATGAATGTCCTCTTGAAGGTGGGAAGTATGCCCCTGCCGAATATGTAAATCTTCTTCTCCTGAGGCGTTAGTATGTCAACCTGGGGAGCGGTTTTATCTATCTTGACGGTGACGGACTGAACCTCCTCTACATTTCCCGCATTGTCATCTGAATAGAATTCCAGAAGATGGATGCCCTCTCCCGTGATGTTGAACTGCCCCTCGTATAACGTCCAGTTGCCCTCATCTATCCTGTAGAAGGTGGCATTCACGCCGCTCACCGTTTCATTGACCACCAGTTTCACCTTCACATCGCTTGTATACCATCCATTGCTGCCCTCCGTACCATTAATCTGGGCGGTGGTATGGGGGGCCGAGCTGTCTATGGTTATCTGGCAGCTATCCTCCGAATATGCTCCATAGTCGTCGGTAACATTGAGGCTGACAATGTAGACGCCATCCGATGCATAGGTGTGCTGCACCACCTTACCATTCCCCATGGTTCCGTCTCCAAAACTCCATACATAGGAGACGATCTCCCCATCGGGATCATAACTCAAACTCCCATTCAGTTTCACTGTCTTCGTAGCCAGCACCTGGTCAGGCCCCGCATTGGCGACGGGCGCCCTGTTCTGGACGGTGACATTTTTTGTTGCCACATCGGCCGTTTTATTTCCGCTTATGTTCCACACCACCACAAGGGTGACGGTGTAGGTGCCTGGCCTTGCATAGGCATGAGTGGGATTCTTATCCACGGAGCCATTTCCGTCTCCAAAATACCATATCCTCTCCACCACTCCCGTGGTCGGGGTGGACTGGTCGGTGAATGTGATTGTCTGCCCTGTAAGGGGGGCGTGTGGTGTCCAGGTGAAGTCGGCATTCACTCCGTTTCCACTGACCATTCCCACTGCTAGGGTGGAAAATACCAGCATAATGGCTGCAAGGATGCTTCCTTTCATAATAAAGTTATATCCACAAGGTTTTTAAGTATATCGGACGGTGACACTTCAAAACAAAAATTTTAATAAGGGGTAGCGATACACTACCAATGAAACCTCTGGAAGTCATCCACTCCAGCCTGGAAAAGAGAATAGTGGTGCAGTTAAGGGGAAATAGAGAATATAGAGGAATCCTTGAAGGATATGATCATCCCCACCTCAATCTCATATTGAGGAATGCGGAGGAGTTCATCGAAGGAGAGAAGAGGAGGGAGATGGAGAAGGTTATCGTAAGAGGAGACAATATAGTTTACATACTGGCGTGATAAAATGGGAAAGGGAACACCATCTAAGGAAGGAGGAGGAAAAACCCACATCGTTTGCAGGAGATGCGGCAGGCATGCCTACAATGCCAGAAAGAAGTATTGTGCCGCCTGCGGTTATGGCAGGTCAAGGCGTCTCCGCCGCTACAGATGGAAAAAATGAATGAGAGATGTGGGGTAGTGGCGATTTCTTCAAATAAAAATGTAGCGCAAGAGATATATGTGGCTCTTACCGCCCTCCAGCACCGCGGCCAGGAGGCGGCAGGCATGGCGATTTATGATGAAAAACTGAAGTTATACAGGGGGCTGGGGCTGGTGGGAGAGGCGTTCAGGGATTTCAATCTGGAGGAGATAAAGGGGAAGAGGGGAATAGGGCATGTTTATTATTCCATAAAGATGTCAACACAGGAAAATGTGCAGCCCATCCTCATTCATACGTCTGCAGGTGACATGGCCATAGCCCACAATGGCATAATCACCAACTCGGAAAAACTGAAGGAGGAACTGATGGAAGAGGGTCACAACTTCTCCTATGGAAACGAGGAGGAGGCCGTTATTTATCTGCTTTCGGACAATCTGAAGGAGAGAGGGATTGAGAAGGCGGTTAAGGCGGTGATGAAAAAACTGCAGGGGAGCTATTCCTTTACCTTCATGCTCAAGAACCGTGTCTTCGGGCTCAGGGATCCGCTGGGGATAAAGCCTCTTTGCCTGGGGAAGATAGATGGAGGCCATATAATAGCATCCGAGTCGGTGGCCATAGATGCCTTGGGAGGAGAGATAATAAGGGATGTGGAGCCCGGAGAGCTGGTGGAGATAACCCCCGAGGGCTATAAAAGTTACAAACTCGTGGAGGAGAAGCATAGAGCCCACTGCTTTTTCGAATATGTTTATTTCGCCAGGGCTGACTCCGTCATAGATGGCGTAGAGGTTTATGGCGTGAGGGAAAGAATAGGCAGGATTCTCGCCAGGGAGCATCCCGTGGAGGCGGATTTCATAGTTCCCATCCCCGATTCCGGCAGAGCCCACGCCTACGGGTTTTCAAAGGAATCCGGCATCCCTCTGGCTGAAGGGTTGATGAAAAACAGATACATAGCCAGAACCTTCATACTGCCGACACAGAGTATCAGAGAGAAACTGGTTCGACTGAAACTAAATCCCGTGAAGGGGATAGTGAAGGGCAAGAGAGTTGTACTCATCGATGATTCCATAGTCAGGGGCACCACCATGAAAAAGATTGTGGAGATGCTGCGCCACCATGGGGCAAAGGAGGTTCATGTAAGAATAGGCTCGCCCCCCATAATAGCACCCTGCTATTTCGGCATTGATATGACAACCAGGGAGCAACTTATGGCATCCGGGAAAAGTGTAAAGGAGATAGAGGCTGCCATAGGGGCTGATTCTCTGGCATACATATCCATTGACGGGATGGTGGAAGCCATCGGCATGGAAAAGGAGGGGCTATGCCTGGGATGCGTTACGGGAGAGTATCCCGTAAAAATTGAAGGGGAGAAATACAGATTTCAGGAGAGTCTGGAAAGATGGGAAGAAGATTGATATTCATCGCCTTTGCCATTCTTATTATCGTTATTCTTCTGGGCGAGAGTATCAGGGAGAATAAGAGAGGGCTGCCAGATGTAGAAATCAGCATAATCCCGGAGAATTTCTCGGTGGTGGAGAACGGAAGTATGGATATGGAGGTGGTTGTTAAGGTAGATGGCAACCCCTGCATTGCCAAGGTAAACTGGATACTCAACAGCACCGGCGATACCGGGCAGGTGGTGATGCGAGGGAATGCGTCTACCAATAAAAGTGGCAGAATTCTTGCCACCTATCTTGCCCCCTCGGATGTGGACGAGAGGGAGCACCATGTCACCATAGTGGCGGAGGTGGATGTCAATGGGGAAAAATATTCTGCTGTATGTCACGCCATCGTATATCCCCAAATTCATGAGACCATGGTGGAGGCGAAATGCAACAGAAAGGAGATAATAGCAGGGGAGACGGCATGGATAACGGCCCGGGCTTACATCTTCGCTGACAAATGGATTCCTCTTGCCAGCGCATGGCTCAGATGGAGTTTTCGCGTGGCAAATGAAAGCAGGTATGGTGTTGCGAAGACAGATGGCACAGGCATGGTTAAGATACCCTTCTACCATTCCAACGCCAGAGAAAATTTAACCGCCTTCGTGGAGATAGAGGTGGAGGAAAATCTTTCAGGGGAGATGGATTTTGCGTCATCAAATGCAACGCTTTCCATAAAAATCATCCCTGAAAAGCCAGGAGATTTTCCCGTCGTCCTCATCCACGGGTGGATTGGAAGCACCAGTAATGCACTCATAAATTACACATGGCATAATATAACGCAAAAGCTGGTGGAGAGGGGCTTTAAAGTGCTGGATTTCGACACCACAAAGCCGGGCATTCAATGGCTCACATATCAGCCATCATGGCTGGAGCAGCATCACATACCCTGGATTGCTGCCAAGGTAAGCGAGAAAATTCAGGAGGCGTTAATCCTCAATGGTTATCCTCCTAATCAAACCATAGATATAGTGGCCCACAGCATGGGTGGATTGGTGGCTCGCTTTATGGCCGAGCATTACATGGCGGATGTGGATTACTGGAACAGGAGCTGGGACGGCGAGGGCTATCCATGGTATGGCGACGGCGACCCGGATGTTGTGATAGGGCCATACCAGATAGATGACCTAATCGCCGTTGGCACTCCATGCCACGGGGTACCGCCCAACATGAACGAGAGTTTTTTGAGGGATATAATAAAATATGCGTATTTCCCCTGGTGGATGGGGCAGGTGCCGGACATGATATATCATTCCCCTTTCTTGGAGGCCATGGGATACAACGCATCCCCCCTTGTGGATTACTACGGGGTGGGAGGGGATATAGGGATAATAATGGGTGAGCCCATGGATTTTGATGGCGATGACATTGCCCATTATTCAGATGGCCTTGTGCCTGCGGAGAGTCCATATCTTACGGGAAGGCCCTTGTACATTCTGGAGGGAAAGGCGTGGCCTGCCGGGGAGGAGGACCACATCTCCCTGATGGCGATAAACGGGAAGGTGCATGATTATGTGATTAAGCACCTCATAGACTGACGCATCTGAACAACGGGAAACTGATTTATAAGGATTGGAAAATATAGAGTGTGAAGGAAGTCATGGATGTCTTCGATGTGGCGGCCGTGGTGCGGGAGATGAAGGGGATAGCGGAGGGAAGATACATAGACAAGGTTTACCAGAACGGAGACGAGATATTCATAAAGGTTAAGGGTGCCGGAAAGGAAATATTCATAAAGAGTGGCAAGTGGATTTTTCTCTCCTCCCACCGTCAGGCGGGAGAGCATCCGCCCCCCTTCGCTATGGCCCTCAGGAAGCATATAGGGAATGGAAGGATAGCGAGCGTAAGGCAATATGATTTTGACCGCATAGTGATTTTGGAGATATATAAGGGGGAGAGGTATTTTCTCATCGCTGAGATAATACCCGGCGGGAACATCATTCTGACGGATGAGGGGATGAACATAATAAATCTTCTGAAGCACCAGAGATGGAGCCACCGCATTCTGAAGAGGGGGGAAAAATATGAGTTTCCTCCTTCGAGATACAGCATTGAGGAGATGACGGCAGAGGAATTTCATCTGCAGCTTGGCAGGGGAAAGGATGTGGTCCGTGGCCTTGTCATGATGGGCTTCCCCGGAATATGGGCGGAGGAGATATGTGCCATGGCAAAGGTGGATAAAAGTTCAGACCTTTCAGAACTCTCGGATGATGAGAAAAGGAGGCTATATGATGCTGCCAGGGAGATGGTGGAGAGACTCAGGAAGGGAGAATACAGCCCCGTTGCCCTGCCTGATTTTTCGGCCGTTTTTCCCTTTCCCCCTCCCTCGCTGGAAGGGAAGGAGTTAATCACCTTTGGGTCCGTGAGTGAGGCAATGGAGGAATATTTTGTCAGAAACTTTACCGGGGAGGAGGAAGTGAAGAGCAAGGAAAAGAAGGAAAAAATCCTGAGGCAGATGGAGCAGCAGAAGGAGGCGATAGAGCGATTTCTCGAGGAGGAGGAAAACTACAGGAGGCAGGGAGATGCCATCTTCGCCAATTATGAAAGGGTAAAGAACGTGATTGAGGGAAAGGAAAGGGCGGACAGGGAAAAATATCCGAAGGCATGGCTTTTGCTGGATTACAACCATGATGCCATAGAGGTGGAGATTGATCTGACAAAAAGCGTCAACGAAAATGCGGGGGAAAAATATGAGATGAGCAAGAAAATGAGGGAGAAGATAGAGGGGGCAAGGAAAGCCATGGAAGAGAGCATGAGAAAACTGCAGGAGATGGAGAGGGAGGAGGCAGATAGCCATGAAAAGAAGGAGCCGAGAAAAAGGAAGTTCTGGTTCGAAAACTACAGATGGTTCATATCCTCGGAAGGAAATATTGTAGTGGGAGGAAAGGATGCCAAAAGCAATGAAAGGGTGGTGAAGAAGTATCTTGGCGATGATGACATTTATGTTCATGCCGATATACATGGCGCACCCTCCTGTGTGGTGAAGGCCAGTGATGTGGATGGAAGAAAAAAAGATATAGGGGAGGCAACGCTGAAGGAAGCATGCCAGTTCGCAGCCGCCTACTCGAGGGCCTGGAAACAGTTTGCTGTCGCCAATGTTTACTGGGTGAACTCCTGGCAGGTCTCCAAGAAGGCTGAGAGTGGCGAGTATTTGCCCAGAGGGGCATTCATGGTGAGGGGAAAGAGAAACTACGAGAAGGTGGTGCTGGAACTGGGCGTGGGAATGGTGGAAATTAAGGGAGAGCGCCTTGTTATGGCCGCCCCACCTTCTGCAGTGGAGAAGCATGCGGAGAGATGGATACGCATTGTTCCTGGAGAGGGGGATAGAAGGAAGGTGGCGGAGGAGATTGCTTCCCGCCTTGGATGCCACGTGGAGGAGGTGATGAGGGTGATGCCTCCTGGAGGTATAAGGATAAAGGAGGAGGGAGCATGAAAATACTCAGAAGGGATTTGAAGGAAGGCATTGTTAAGGTAATGGTGCAGGACAGGGAGGACTGCTGGCATCTCTACAGCGTGATAGAGAGAGGCGATAGAGTTTCCTCCGTCACCTACAGAACAAAAAAGGACAAGGGGGATAAGGCGAGAAGCAAGAAGGAGGAGAAGGAGAGGGTTTACATAACCATAGAGGTGGAGGATAAGGAATTTCAGAAGTTTACCGACAGGTTGAGGATAAGGGGAAGAATAGTTGAGGGAGTGGAGGAGATAGGGGCGTATCACACATTCAATGTGGAGCCGGGAATGGAGTTGAAGATAGAGAAGGATGAATGGAAGAGATGGCAACTGGAGAGGCTGGAAAGGGCAACCAAAAAGCATCCCAAGATGGTGGTGGTGGCCATGGACGACGAAAGCGCCACCATAGCAAGGTTGCACGAGTATGGTGTGGAGGGGGTGGCAACCATATACTCCGGGAGAAGCGGAAAGATGTATGAGGATGAAAGCAATGCTGGCAATTACTACCAGCAAATTCTTTCAAAGATTAAGGCGATGAACGTGCCCGTTGCCATCGTTGGGCCGGGATTTGAGAAGGACAGGTTTGTGGAGTTCGCAAAATCGGAATTGAAGGACTACATAGTGGACAATGTGAGCCAGGCGGGCATGACGGGGGTATATGAGGCCATCAAAAGGGGTGTGGTGGAGCGAATCATGAAGGAAAACAGGGTGGCGAAGGAGACGGCGATGCTGGAGCAGGTGATGAAGGAAATTTCCAGAGGGGGTGCAGTTGCCTACGGGAAGGAGGAGGTAAGAAAGGCGGTTGAGACGGGGGCTGTAGAATTGCTACTCGTGGAAAACAATATGCTGATGGAAGAGGAGGAAATAATTAAAAAGGCAGAGGAGATGGGAGCGAGGGTAGAAATAATAAGTGAGTGGCACGAGGGGGGGCAGAAGCTCCATGCCCTCGGAGGAATCGCTGCCCTTCTCAGATACAGGCTCAATTACTGAGTCTGCTCTTTTATTTCGGGAGTCAGGTAGTGGTATATTATGTGGACAGTGAAATCATTTCCCTTGTCCAGGAACATGGGCTTGGGTGTTATGGATAAACTCAGACTGCAGTTTATGCTGCTCCTTGCCATATCCTTTACCTGCTCCATCACCGTCTCCTTGTCGTTGACCTTGGAAATGAAGTCGTCGGGCTTATCCTTTTCAACGCTCAACTCCACCCCATCATATCCGGCTGCACTCTGAGAGAACCCCATCTCGTCTATGGAGGCGCTTACCTCCACTCTATCACTCCAGTTCCATGGAAGGATAAAGCCGTGGAAATTTAGATTGTCACTCCAGTCCACCTTTATCTCCACCTTATATATGCATGCATCATTTTTTACATCTATCTCGTAGTTATTATGCCATCCATCCTTGCCCACATAACCGCTGTCCACTATCTCATCGCTGTATTCTCTCCAGGAAACCATGTAGGAAGTTTCCTTCACTTCCTCGGATGCCACATAATTCTTTTCATGGTATACTATTCCAATGACGGATATTATAAGGATAACCACTCCTGCCATTATAACCAATCTATCCTGCCTGTCCATGGATTCACCTTACACAATAAGGTTTTTCCGTTTATAAAATTTAGCATAATCTCTGCGGGCATGGGGGCACATCAGGCAAAAGCGGGACGGGCATAAAATTTCACAAAAAATAAAAAACAATCCTCCTTTATCACTGGTGAACCGCTACAATTTCGCCCTCCTTATCTCCGTCATCTCCGTTTCCTTTGCCTCAATCTTTATTCTCTCCTGCAAAGCGCCACCTCTCACCATCGCCTTCTACCGCCTTCTCTTCACATCCCTTCTCCTTCTCCCGCTGGTTATTTTGAGAGGAGATGCAAGGGAACACCTGCGGAAAATGTCCTACTCCGCCATCCTACAAATATTCGGCGTCGGCATCGTTCTCGCCGCCCACTTCGCCTTCTGGATTTCCTCCCTGTACAGAACATCTGTGGCAAGTTCCGTCATTCTCGTAACATCCCATCCCATGATGGTGGCACCCATCTCCCACTACGTCTTCAGGGAAAAACTGAATGGCATGCAGGTGATGGGGATAATGCTTTCCCTTCTTGGGGTAATTATTCTTGTCTCCGGAAACTACGGGCTGAATGATGCGACGCTGGAGGGGAATATTCTTGCCCTTCTGGGAGGGATAATGGCCGGCATCTACATCCTCAGCGGGAGGAGGATAAGGAAAAGCATAGATGTAATACCCTATGCCTTTCTCGTATATTCCGTGGCGGCCATCGCCCTCTTTTTCATCGCCCTCTTTCTCAAATCTCCTCTGATGGCAAGCCAGAGAGATTATGGCATAATCATGCTGATGGCGCTGGTCTCGGGCATATTCGGGCACACGCTGTATAACTGGGTCCTCAAATATGTGCCCGCCTACCTTGTATCCGTTTCCTTTCTGGGAGAGCCCATTGCATCTTCTTTCCTTGCCTTCATAATTCCATGGATAAATCAAATTCCCTCCCTCTATACCATCTTCGGTGGCTGCCTGACCATGGCCGGCATATACATGACAGCGAGATACATAACAGTCTACAAGGGAGAATAAAGGTTTATAAATTTCTTCGCCATTCCCTGAAAATGAGAATTGCAATAACCGGAGCGGCGGGATATTTCGGGAGGAAGATAATAGAGAGGCTGCATGAAAGGGATGATGTGGAGTACATTTTTGGCATTTCCCGGAGAGAGTTCAAACATTCCTACGAAAAACTGGATTACAGGAGAATGGATGTGAGGGAAAGCGAGTTAAAGAAAATTTTTAAGGAGAAGGAGATAGATGCGGTCATCCATCTCGCCTTTGTTCTCAACCCCATACATAACGAAAGGGAGATGCACGACATAAACATAAATGGCGCCAGAAATGTGCTGGAGGCGGCGGAGCATGCAGGCGTGGAGAAGATAATAATGACCAGCAGCACCATGGTATATGGAGCATGGCCCGACAACCCGGAATATCTCACCGAGGACAGCCCTCTCAGGGGGCATAAGACCTATTACTACAACCGGGATAAAATAGAGATAGAGAAGATGTGCAGCGCCTTCATAGAGAGAAATCCTGACATATCCATGGTTATTCTGCGTCCCTGCCTTGTTCTGGGGCCCAGTGTGGAGCATTTTTATTCGAAGCTTCTGAATCTCCCCTTTTTACCTCTCGTCGGAGGGGAGAACCCGAGAATGCAGTTTCTTCATGAGGATGATGTGGCCCGCGCCTATGAGCATTTTTTGTTTAACGGAGATGGCATATACAACATAGTGGGAAGGGGCGTTATGAGATGGAAGGAAGTCATAGAAATGGCGGGCAGGAGAGCCATCTCAACGCCCGCATGGCTTTTATACTCTGCAGCAAAACTTCTCTGGAAACTTCACCTCACCTTCTTTCCTCCTGAAATTCTGGATTTTGTGAGATGGCCCTGGGTGGCGAGCGGTGAGAGGGCAAAGAAGGCGGGTTTTGTGGCGGAATACACAACAGAGGAGACGCTGAAGGCATTTCTGCAGAAGGCAAAGCGTTAGCATGTGAAGATTTTTATAACCATCCAATTTTTCAGATATGCAAAAACTGTTTGGAACCAATGGGGTCAGGGGAATAAGCAATGAGAGCATGACACCTGAGATGGCTCTTCGCCTTGGAAAGGCCATCGGAACCTATTTTCAGGGGAATATCGTCATTGCTACGGATACAAGAACATCCAATGAGATGTTGAAAGACTCCGTCATCTCTGCCCTCATCTCCACGGGCTGCAATGTTTTCGATGCAGGCATAGCGCCCTCTCCCGCTCTCCAGTATTATGTGAAGGAGAGCGATGCCGATGGTGGTGTTATAATAACGGCATCCCATAATCCGCCGGAATTCAACGGAATAAAGGTGGTGGATGGAGATGGGGCTGAGCTGGCAAGGGAGAAGGAGGAGGAGATTGAAAAACTCTATTTTGAGGAGAAATTCAGGGCTGCTGCCTGGAATGAAATAGGCAAGGTATATGATATGGATGTCCTTGATTTCTACATCGAGGGAGTTCTGTCCAAGGTTGATGTGGATAAAATAAAAGAGAAGAAATTCAAAGTTGTCTTAGACTGCGGAAATGGGGCGGGATGCTACACCATGCCCTATATCATGCAGCAGGTGGCGGATGTTATAACATTAAATGCCCAGCCAGATGGCAATTTCCCGGGAAGAAATCCTGAGCCAACGCCGGAAAATATAGAGGCGTTGATGAAGATGGTAAGGGAATGCAAAGCGGATGTGGGCATAGCATATGACGGAGATGCGGACAGGGCCATCTTCGTGGACGAGAATGGGAATTACATCTACGGAGACAAAACGCTTGCCATCATGGCTGGCTATATGGTGGAGAAGAAGGGAGGAAGCATTGTTACACCCGTTTCCACCTCCAGCTGCGTGGAGGAGTATGTGAAGTCAAAGGGAGGAGATGTGATATACACCAAGGTGGGGGCGCCCATAGTGGCCAGGAAAATGATGGAAATCGGGGCGACCTTCGGAGGGGAGGAGAACGGCGGTTTAATATTTCCTGAGCATCAGTACTGCAGGGACGGAGGAATGGCCAGCGTCGCCATCCTTGAATTGATGGCATCCCGGGACATGAAAATCTCGGAGATAGTGGGAGAGGTGCCTCTCTATCATCTGACAAAAACCAAGGTTAAATGCGAGAATAAGGAGGAGGTTATGAAAAGAATGCTGGAGAGGGTGGAGGGAAGAATAGACACCACAGATGGAATAAAGATATACACCGAGGATGGCTGGGTTCTTATACGTCCTTCAGGCACAGAGCCGATAATAAGGGTGTATGCGGAGAGCAAAGATGCTTCTAAAGCCAGGGAAATGGCGGAGAAATTCAGAAAGATGGTGGAAATGGAGGCAGGCAGGGCCTGATAAAGAGAGGCAAAATAAAAAAGGCCCCACCCGTTGCTGGATATCTTTCCCCTATTTATAGTTTGTCCATAATTCATGAGCAAATTTTACATCCAATTTCTGAAGGTAAAGTATTGAGGCGAGGAGGACGAGCATATGCCATCTATAGCCATTGATGGAAACGGAAACATGGTGGTGGCATATATCGATGAGGTGAGCATACTGGAGAACTACATTTACATAGCATATTCCAGCGATGATGGGGGTACATGGGAGATACCTGCCTATGTGACAACGGACAGTGGTGTGGCTGCTTCGCCCGACGTGATATATATGCCGGGCACGGGCAACATAGCCATATCATATGTTGATCCAGTATCCACGGAATACGCAACCCATGCATGGTACATATCAAACATAGCAGACACGGAGACATACAATGGCATAAGATGGGGATGGAATGATGCGGAGAACTATCAGTATGTGGCAAGCACATCTGTGGAAACACTCTTCCTGCAGATGGTCATATGCGATGAGACCGGTCACAATCTGCCATCCGACCCGACACTCATATTTTGGACACCCGAGTGGGATCATCCCTCTGAAATAGGAGGAGGCTATTATGATGGTCAGTCCATTTTGAAGACAGCCCCTGCCAGCGATCCGGAGATGGCAACGGGAGCCAACAGAATGATAATGGTTATGCAGCATGACAACGCCACCACAGGACATACTGAGATTGCCTACAAGATGACGGTCACAGATCTCGATTTGCTTCTCACATCCGGCGGAGGACCGGGAGGAATAGACAAGTATGCCGACATAGAGGTATGGCCCTGGCAGGGCTATATGGGTAAGAGCGATCTGGCGGATGCTGCCCATCCGAGCGTCGCGGCATCAGGAAGCAACATAGTGGTTGTCTACATGAGCAATGACAACATATTTGGTGACTGGGATATTGTGTGCTCCTACAGCAGCGACGACGGCGAGACATGGAATACTGCAATGGTAGCAAATGTGCCGCAGGTGGATGAGATGTATCCGGCCGTATACATGAGCGGAAACACGGTATACTGCGCTTACATAAAGGATAACAACCTCTATCTTGTGAAATCCGAGGATGGAGGAGCGACATGGAGCGAGCCCGAGCAGGTGAATGATCAGGACGGCACTGTTGTGGCAGGAGAGAACTATGTGGATATATGCGGCAAGGGCATTGTCTGGACAGACAACAGGAACGGAAACCTCGACATCTACTTCGCACCATTGCCAGCGCCCATAATAGGCGTCAGCATATCCGGCGGATTTGGTGTGAAGGCGACCATATCCAACAGCGGAACCGTGGCAGCAGAAAATCTGGCATGGAGTGTTGACCTCTCCGGTCTGGTGTTCGTTGGCAAGCATGCAGAGGGGACAATAGCATCTCTCGAACCGGGAGCAAGCGAGACAGTTGGACCTGGTCTGGTCTTCGGTATAGGGCCCACAACAATAACAGTGAATGCAGGAGGAACAACGGCAACGGCCAGCGGCTTCGTGCTCG
>JAGGZK010000019.1 GCA_021162065.1 Thermoplasmata archaeon | reverse complement strand
CATGGCATTTTCCCTCTCCACGGAATATGCCATGACTCCTCTTTCCGGAGAAATCGTGCTTCCATTGAGAAGAACCGGCAGCAGAAGAATCGATATGCCCACAACGATGATTCTATTCCATTTCATGGGGATATATGCTGAAAATGGTTTAATAATTTTTGATGATTTTAAAAATTCTTGCCATCTTCATTTTTCCTCAAAAAACTTTATTATGGCATGATATCGTTGAATTATGGTTATCACACCTGCAATTATGAAATAAATCATCACCCATTCAATGAAATAAAAATGAAATATCTTTTCCTGAACAAAAAATTGTATGAGAAGGGCAAAGAATATTATTACGATTCTGTCGGCCCTGCCAAGAATTCCGGCATATACTCTTTTATATCCCACTGCCTGTGCCTGCGTGCCCAGATAGCTTACAAGAAGCATGGCCGTGATGGCCGCTATGCCTATAACCTTCTCAACCCATGGAGAGAGGATGATTCCTCCCATCATAAAAACGTCTGAAAATCTATCGATGGCATGATCTATGAAATCACCCTTTTTCCCCGCTGTGCCCCTCATTCTTGCTATTTTACCATCAAGGGCGTCCAGGAGTCCATTCATTATTACCAAGAAAGATACCATGGGGAGAAGAACGGGGTATTCATAGGAAAAATAGGCGAAAATGCCAGCAATGAGGGCGAAAAGAAGAGAGAGATAGGTAAGAATATTTGCCTCCAGATTAATTTTTGATGCCAGAGGCGCGAGAATCAAATCCGCTTTTTCCCTGTATTTATCAAGCATTTTCCATCAACCACTCGCTATAATCTATTTTCCCATAATTGGGAGGCGGCATCTCATCGATTATTTTCTTCACCTCTTCACTCACCTCTTTAATTTCTTTTCCTGTGGTTTCCACTTCCCATACCCTCTCATGTTTTTCCAGTGCCCTCTCCAGAACTATATCCAGTGCCTCTGCCTCCAGATTTTCCCTCATCTTTTTTTCACTCCATCCCTTTTTAGCCAGTCTTTTTTTCAACTCCTCAGGATGGCATCTCAGCACCACGACGGCATCAACATCCATGAAATGGCTTAAATGCCCCTCCACAATCAATATGTCCTTCTCCTCCATATTTTTTATGTATTCATTCATTGCTTCCTCATCCACTATTTTGCTATCCCTTTCCTCATCATATCCGATGGCAAATCTGTCCACCAGATCTGCCAGATGAATCACTTCATAATGCTTTTTCAATTCTTCCGCCACACTTGTTTTCCCCACTCCAGGTGTACCTGTAATTGCCACCTTCATATTTTCAGCAACTCTATGAATTTGTAAGGATCTCCACCTTCATGGAAGCAGTAATGTATGTGCCTGTATTCCCTCTTGAATTCCACCACATCCTTTCTAACCTTTGCCGGCTCTTCTCTGTCTATGAGCAAACGTTTGAAGAATTTTGCCACATCCTCCATCTCGCCTTCCTTCATTCCCAGCCTTGTCAGCTCTTGCACTCCGAGGCGTATGCCGGATGGACGAAGAGGATGCTCATCTCCTGGCACCATGTTCATATTTGCTATTATTCCTCCTTCCTCCAGAATCTCTGCCGCCTCTTTTCCCTTCTCCCTTCCAACTTTGAATAGAATCTGGTGTGATTCAGTAAAGCCATAATCTCTGCCAAGAACATCAAAGCCATGGTTATACAACGCCTCAGCAAGTTTTTTGGCATTTTTCACAATCTGTTCCGCATATTCTTTGCCGAACTGCAGATGCTCTGCAAAAGCAATTGCTTTGGCTGCCACATGATGAAGATGATATGAAGAAGTAACGCCCGGAAAAACGCCCCAGTCCAACTGCTTTATGTATTTCTCCTCCTCCCTTGTTTTGTTTGCCAGAATCATTCCTCCCTGAGGACCAGGCAACGTCTTATGGGTGGAGCCGCTCATCACATCCGCTCCCTCCTTCAATGGCTGCTGGAATTTTCCACCTGCTATCAAGCCAAGAACATGGGCTGCGTCATATACCACTTTAGCCCCCACCTCATGGGCAACATCCGCCAGTTCCTTTAGGGGTGTGGGAAAAAGGAAAACGCTCTGTCCGAAGAGTGCAAGTTTTGGCTCAACCTCCCTTATTTTTTTAATGGCCCCATCCACATCTATATTCATGCGCTCCTCATCAAAAGGATAGAAATGCAGCTCCAGCCCCCTGAGGCCGGCGGCTCCCCATTTCCCATATGAAATATGAGCACCATCCGCTGTATCCAGCACCGTAACTTTATCTCCGGGTTGTGTAAATGCTTTAAATATGGCCATATTTGCCACTGTGCCGGAGGTGGGGCGGACATCTGCATATTTAGCATCGAATAATTTTTTGGCCAGTTCTATTGCCTTACTCTCCACTTCATCGAAGTATTTGCAGCCCTGGTAATATCTGTTGCCCGGTGTTCCCTCGGCGTATCTTCCATGGAAGTCAGTTATGAGCATCTCCTGACACATGGGCGATAGTATGTTCTCAGAAGCAATCATTGGAAGGCACTCACCAAAGAACTCATTATTTTTTCTTGCCACATTTCTAACAAACAAAGCCTCTTTCAACCAATCCATGAAGGAAAATGAGAAGGGAAATAAAAAGGTAGTGGATGAAAAATGCTCCACAAATTATCATCCCAAATTAAAATACACCGCTTTCAATTCATCATCAGCCGAACGTCCATCTTCATCATATGCCACAACCTTTATTTCATGGTCTCCAAAAGCAAATTCATCCCATGCCCATGAATAGGGCATTTCATTATCTTCATATTTTAGCTCGTTGTCGATATAGAATTCCACCTTGATTCCATTTGTGTTTGCTTCTATTTCTATTTTTCCGAGTATAATCGCTTTTGTTCCCCCTGTTGCTATTATCTCGCGATCCATGAAGTATAATTTTCCTTCTTCCGGTTTTGTAATCTCAATCTCCAGATTTTCATTTTTCGGATAGATGAATACCCTGCTGGATGGCGCCATCCTCCCGGTGAGGTTATCAAATCTTGGCTTTATTACTATGTTTATGCTTCCATTTTTACTCTCAATCCATTTTTCCTCAAATGCATCATATATTGCCCCACAAGAGGGAAGATTGGGTGGAGAAAGATTTATCCTCACTTTACTCTGCCAGTCCCCAACAACAACTAACCCGTTGGAATAATATCTCACATATCCTCCATCTATTTTTTCATAATTCTGGCCAAGAGGTTCCCCCAGGTCATAAAAATATACATCGCATCTCTCATAACTATGATTCCATGGAACTTCGGTGTATGAAATCTGCCCGGCAAGTTTTGCAACCGCATACCCAAAATATATGGCGTTTTTTGGAATGGAAGGCGTGTAAACATCGTGGCCATTCTCTTTTCTCAGAAAAATAAATTCCGGGGCAGCATAGTTCATGTACACCGTCTTTTTGAAGTTCTCCCCTCCATATTCCCCACGAAGTTCCGCCAGGTAATCCAGATAATACAGGGTGTCATTAAGATTCCCAGAAAATTCATTCTCGCTTACGGGATAATATATGGTCTCCGGCACCTCTGTTAAGCCATAACCCTCCACATATATCCTTTTTCCGTAGTAATCGCAATCGGTTATGTAGCTTTCTGCCATGTCATAATCAAGCACCAGCAGATAGTATTCCGCCTCCCTAAATCCCTGATTGTTTTCCATCACGATTTCAGGCATCTCCCCTCTTAATGCAGCCAGAAAATTTGCTGCTGCCCTGCTGTAGGGTAAAGAGGGGTGTCGGGAGTAATATGTTGCGTTGATGCTTTCATATCCTTTTTCCCTCAAAAACAGACCATTTCCCCAGTCAAAAAATATGCCGTTATAGCCGGCACTTTTCATTCCATTCACCAGATATTTTACTCTTTCAGCCACCAGCTCATCCACCGCAAAATCAAAATAGTATTCTCTCCAGTCATAACCACTTTCCCAACAGTGGGGAAATGGACCTTCGGGATTGAGGGTGGTGAGGTAACGGTTTTCATATACCCATTTCATAAAAGGGGTGTTGTTGCCATCTGGATAATAATACCCGGCAGGCATCCAGTCATCTGCCATTATTATTTTCACACCTTTCTGCCTTAAATACTCGATATTCTCTGAAGATAACGGTTCATCGATAGAGCCAGCATGAACAATCTCAAATTTACTCAGCCATTCCATTTCCTCCGCATCGGGCTGATTCCCTCTCATTCCTGTAACATATTCCCCTTTTCTGGTTGGGATATTCATGTTCCCTATGTTGTTCTCATGAAATTTCATTGAAAAAATTTCTCCATTCACAGGTAGCAGGAAAAGCAAAATTATGGCAATGGAAATGATTTTCCCATCCATTTTTGAATAATGGTTATGGGTTATAAAACGTTATTGCAATTTTTTTGCACAACCTATTTTCTGAGAGCCGCATCTATCCTCGCAACATCGAAGCCAACGATTATATTGCCTCTTATATCTATCACCGGTGTTCCCGTCTGTCCCGATTTTCGCACCATTTCCTGTATTGCTGCAGGATTTTCAGAAACGTTTATCTCCTTGAATGATACTCCCTTACTTCTCAGATATGCCTTTGCCTTGGCACAGTAGGGGCAGCCAGTGCTTGTATATATTATTATGCCGGAGGATGAGCCGTAACCGGATTTCTTCACTAACGGCTTCGCACTCAAAACATCGCTTATCCTTATCATCATAACCGCCGTTTCCCCCGCTCTCTCTATCTCGGATTTTTCCAATGGATAGGAGCGGAGTGTGACTGCTTCAACAATTCCTTCTCTGGATAAACCCTTTATTTTTCCTTCCTTCATTTCTCTTTTCATTTCTGATATGGCTATCTCTTTATCATAACCCATGTTGCGAGCCATTGCCTTTACCACATCTTCCAGAGCAGAAGCGAACTCCTCCATGGCCATCGACTGCTTATTCCTTTCTTTCATGGCTCTTTCCCTTATCTTCTTTGCCACTGCCACCTTTGCGGCGCCTCCTCCGGGCAACACTCCTTCCTTTAGTGCGTCCATGGCCGCCTTCACTCCCTTTCTTATGTACTTCTCGATGAGGGCATCGTTTCTCTCATTGAAACCTCTTATGTGGATGGTCACCACATTCCCATTTTTAACGTTCTCAATCCTCAGCATTTTAATCACCTACACATGACACACGCCACCCGCGCAGCCAGCATTTTCATCGGTCACAACATTTCCGCTCTCTCCAAGATATTCCCTGCTTATATTCTCCATGGTTGTTGGCATTGCCCCCGTGCTTTTTGCCACCGCCTTTATGTCTTCCTCGCTGACTTTCTCAAAGGCCATTATTCCCCTTTCCGCCAGCATCTTTGCTGCTCTTTCATCTATCTCTCCTTTCACAAGCACAACATTCGCGCCGGTTTCCTCTATTTTGTTTATTATCTCTCTCAACTTTCTGGTGTCCATATCTGCAAATTTTCCATATGCCTCACTGGATTCAATGAATATTTTTGCGTCCACCTTTGGCTTTTTTATTTTTATTTCATCAAGAATGAGAATGCGGCCTGTATCAACAGATTCGGGCATATCCTCATCCTTTCTTTCGTAATCAAGAAGATGTCCTATTATGACCTCCGATTCATCTTCCTCCCCACCTTCCTCAGTATATACCTTTATATTCTCTGGTTTCACCTCATTTTCAGCCAGAAACAGAACAGCATTTCTTATCAAGGGTAACAGAAAATCTATATTCTCGTAGCCGGCGAGAGCATCTCTTATCACCGCATCCAGTTTTTCAATATCACTTCTTTTCACATCCACCTTTAAATTTTCCAGTTCTTTCATGGCAATGTCCATTGCTTTTCTGTAACCGTTTTCAATCATCGTGGGATGAACCCCCTGAGAGGTGAGTCGAAAAGCTCTTTTAAGAAGCATGGCGGTAAAATAGGCCATGCTTGCCGTTCCATCCTTCTTCTCTTCCTCCTGGCTGGTGACTGCTTTGGACAGCAAATCCATGAAGGGTGTTTTTTCCATGTTGTTAATTATCTCGGCCCCAAAGGGAATTATATCTCCCTCCTCGTTCATCTTGAACATTCCTGTTGGGCCTATAGTATTCTCAACAGCCATGGCTATCTCTTCTGCAGCATCCTTTATAATATCCATGGGTTCCTTTTTTTTGTAAATCTCATGTTTAAGCAGAGGTATCATATTGGCGATATTGCATCCTCATATTTAAACGTTATTGCAATTTTTTTGCACAACCGCTAAGGTATTTTCATTACACTCATTGCATCCTCTGCCTTTTCTGCTCCTCCATAGGCAACCACTTTTATTTCATGCCTTCCAAAAGAAAACTCATTCCATGTCCAAGAATATGGATGATTATAGTCTATGTGCTTGATATCCTCATCAATATAAAATTCCACTTTCTCGATTTTTCCGGAAGTGGTTGTTTCTACATTTATCTTTCCTATTATCAATGGTATTTTTGTTGGAAATATTTTTTTATTAAAAATGTAAAGCGCATTTTCTGGTTTTATTATATTTGTAGAAAGGTTACTTGTTGATTCGCTTGTTAGAACCACAATATCATATACCTCAAGTAATGGGATTGTTATGTTTATGTATTCACCATCTACATGAGGAGTTATTGAGATGTTTTCTTCATAATCTGGCGAAATTACATAGGCGTTTTTGACGTCAAAACAGGGTTTATTAATTCTTATAACAATGTTTTTCTTCTCTCTTACTTCATCATTCCGCCCTGTATAATCATAATTTACCACATGGATTATAACTCTTTTATTCTCCGGCTGATGGTAGGGATATGCAATTATCTTCCTCTCCGCATTTTCGACATATAATGGCATATCCACATGGGATGCCACCAAATTTTCTATTTCCTTCCTTAAATCATCATCATAATTATGAAAATATTCATATGCGACATCCTGTGTAAATATGAAGGTTCCATTTCCGAAATGCAATTCACCCTCGTCTTGGTCAAATTCTAAAGCATGAGAATCGAAAACAACAGCCGTACCACCCTGTGATACATACTGGAAAATTGCCTCCTTCTGTCTTTCTGTTATATTTATCACATTTGGAATAAAAATGAAAGGGTAAGGAGAAAGTTTATCGGCAGAGAGGGTGTCATTTATGTAAAATCCATCTCCATCGAATATGACATTGTAAGGTATATTGCACTCGGAAAGCATTTGAGCCAGGCCCAGATAGCTGTCGCTCTTGTTCCTCATTCCCTCTCCATATAAATAAAGGATTGCAACAGGGCTGTCTATTTTTCCTTGGTAAAGTCCTTTATGATGCAGCACAAAATTATATATGGAGGCACATCCCATCCAGTCATCCTCCTTTCCCCAGACTCTTATATACCAGTTCACAAAGGCACCACGGTTGGCGTATGCCTCGGCGCATAGGATTGAAAGATAATTTTTGTAAGAATGGAATGTATCCCTTGCTATATATGCCGCCTCATTCGCCCCAAGCAATATTACTCCAGGTGCCCCGGTGGAGGCGTAGGCCAGTTTTTCCCATGCAACCCATTTGGAGCGAGGCGGCGCAGGTAGATCGTCATCGGCAAGAGCAGAATATTTGTTTTCAAAGGTAAAGAAGTCAAGCAAATCGGCAAAAAGCAGGCCCTTGCTCCAGTAGCCGCCGCCACGGGGCGTGCCGAGGGCATAGGAGTTTGCAGCAATGGCAACATCTTTGCCCTGTTCCTCTGCGTATTTTCTTAACTCCTGAATAAGACGTTTTTTGGCGTGAAAATTTCCGATATCGAGAAATTCAAAGTACTCTCTATTGAGGGCATCTGCCTTCACTCTTTCATCAGAGGGTAAATACATGGTTTCCGCTATTCTACTCTTCAAATCATAGGAGGAAATGTTATCTATCCCAAAAGTCTGCTGAAGTTCCTCTTCCGTATACCTATTTCTCAAAAATTCCCTGAATTTTTGAATGGTTACGTTGCTGAAACCGGGGGCATCAAGCCAGTCGATGTACTGGGACGCCCACTGATATAACGGGATGAAACTGCTGCCCTGAATTTCGTCCAGCACTATTAAATCCGCTCCAACATCTATGGCTTTTTTCCCGTGCTCAATGCACCAGTCAATGAAATCATCATTCAACGCATTCATCCAGTATGATTCCGCTTCGTAATCCCAGTAGCAGAGTTTTCCGTCTATGCTACGACATGCAAACTCCTCCAGTTTATCACCTTGAAAGGAGCGATGCCCCTGGGTTGTGAGAATTGTGGCGGGCACAAGCACGCCCTCTTCATGCATTGCGTCCACGAATTCTTCATCACTTTCGTACTCTATTCCAGAGAGCAAGTATACGATATATCTCCCAAAAGCAAAGGGCGAGGAAAGATTGGCAGCAAAGAAACCATTCCATAAACCATTTACTGTAACATGAAATTTCTGAATATCGTCATGGGGCAAGGCAGCCATATCATACACTTGTGGCAAAAGAAACCACTCATCATCGATTTTTTCTTTGGTTGAGACATGATTGGAAAAGGCATTTTCGAGTGAAAAAGAAAGGAAAAGCGCAGTTGCCACCACCAATATTTTTCTCATTTTATCAAAACTGTTTCACTATTTTATATTTTTCTCAACCATT
>JAGGZK010000014.1 GCA_021162065.1 Thermoplasmata archaeon | reverse complement strand
TTTTCCATAATATGTTTCCAACTTTATCTGTTTTGATAAGTAACACATCATTTTCACTTCTGTTATTTACTCTTTCCGTATATCCTCCAATCACAAATCCATCATTCACCTCAATAATGCTCCATGGATCTTCCCAATTTCCAGAGGAAATGCATTTTTGCCATATTATATTTCCATGCTCATCTATTTTTGTGAGCCATATATCGGGCCATCCACTGACAATAACATAACCATCCTCTGTTTTTGCTACGTTCATTGTTATTTCTGGTAAATTAAAATTTACTTTCCATTCCTCATCCAATTTTTTGGCGCTTTGATGTATGTTAACAGAAAATAGTAAAAGAAAGGGAATAATGGATGCAACCAGTATTTTTTTCATGGATTTTCCATTCATACTTTTCTTATATATTTTACTGCAGCACTTCAAAGTCCATTAAACCATCCATTGAATATAACTCATTGCTGGATGTTTTAAGATAATATTCTCCGAAATGAGGGATAAAAAAATTGGGAACTAAAAATTGAATATTTCACCAAATTTTTTATACCGTTCCCTATTGAGAAATGTGCATCTCGAGAGACCCATTCTTCTGGCAATACTGGATGGCTGGGGGTACAGGGAAGAAAAGGAAGGGAACGCCATTTATCATGCCCATACGCCCAATTACGACAGGTATATGCGGAAATATCCCCACTCTCTTCTTCAGGCCAGCGGGGAAGCGGTGGGCCTGCCGGAAGGACAGATGGGAAACTCGGAGGTGGGCCATCTCAATATGGGTGCGGGGAGAATAGTTTATCAGGAATCCACTCGCATTTCAAAGGCCATAAGGGAAGGAAATTTTTTTGAGAATGAAGTGCTGAAAAAAGCCATGGAAAAAGCCAGAGATGCAACGCTTCATCTCATGGGATTGATAGGGGAAGGGGGCGTTCATGCGAGGATGGATCATCTCTATGCCTTGCTGGAGATGGCGAAAAGGCATGGAGTAAAGAATGTCATGATTCACTGCTTTCTTGACGGCAGGGATACGCCTCCCAAAAGCGCCATCCGTCACATAGAGGAACTGGAGAAAAATTTGAAAAGGATTGGTGTGGGGAAGATAGCCAGTCTTGTTGGAAGATACTATGCCATGGACAGGGACAAAAGATGGGAGAGAACGAAGAAGGCATATGAAATGCTGGTGAAGGGACGGAGAAGGCTGGCGGAAAATGCCATGGAAGGCATAAAAATGGCGTATGAAAATGGTGAGACAGATGAATTCGTGCTTCCTGTTGTTATAGAGGGAACCCGTCGCATAGAGGATGGGGATGTGGTGATATTTTTTAACTTCAGGCCCGACAGGGGAAGGCAACTCACCGCCGCCTTTGTTGATCCCGACTTTTCCTATTTTCCCGTTGAACCCATAAATGTGCATTTCGTAACCATGACGAGATATGATAAAAATCTCCACAACCCCGTTGCCTTTGAGAAGGAAAATCTTAAGAACACTCTCGGAGAAGTTCTTTCCATTCATGGAATAAGGCAACTCAGGATAGCGGAGACGGAGAAATATGCACATGTCACCTATTTTTTCAGCGGTGGAAGGGAAAAGCCCTTTGAGGGAGAGGACAGATGCTTGGTGCCTTCTCCAAAAGTTGCCACCTACGATTTGAAGCCGGAGATGTCGGCAAAGGAGGTTACAAAGGAGGTAATAAAAAGAATCGATGAAGGGAAATATGGTCTCATCGTCCTTAACTATGCCAACCCGGACATGGTGGGGCATACGGGTGTATGGGAGGCGGCCATCAAAGCGGTGGAGACGGTGGATGAGTGCATCGGGAAGGTGGTGGAGGCGGTCATTAAAAATGATGGCATCTGCCTCATAACCGCAGACCATGGGAATGTGGAGGAGATGATGGAAAATGGAGAGCCGAAGACGGCCCATACCACCAACCCCGTGCCATTCATTGTGATAGGAGAGAACGTTGAACTCCGGAATGGCATACTGGGCGACATAGCCCCCACCATCCTTCAGATGATGGGCATAAAAAAACCGGAGGAAATGACCGGGAAAACATTAATCGTGGAATAAAATATATATACTTCCACCAATTGGTTTTAATGGAGGCGAAGAAATGAAAAAAGGTAATGTGGTAAAGGTGTTGCTGATTTCTACAATGCTACTGGTTAGCATATATCCTGCTGTGCATGGCTATGCTGGCAAAACAATGGGATGGTACTACAAGCCGGGATATGCCAACTACGCTCCCAACGGAATGCCCGATTTCGACCAGAAGCAGGATGCCTGGCAGGTGATAAAGCCGGGACCCAATGGCGTGGTGAACTCCGTTCCATGGGGAGATGATGTTTACAACAGCCATGAAAATGTTATAGCGCCCGGTGCCAACTGCCATCTTGACACAACGCCGGCGGGAGATGATGTGGTGGAGTGGGCTTTCTGCGGCCCCGTTGCTGCTGCCAATTGTCTGTGGTGGTTTGACTCCAAATATGCCGATCCGAAAGGAACGCCCGGGGATGGAAAGGATGAGTTTGCCTTAGTGAAGGACTACGGGGTGGGTGATGATCACTCGGCGGCGAATGTGCCCAAACTGATTGAGGACCTGGCGAAAAGAATGCAGACCAATGTGAAAGGAACTACGTACATAACTGACATGAAGGCGGCCATAGAAGCTCTGCTGAAGGAAAGAAAACTGAACAAGAAATTCAGCGTCACCCTTGTGGACAAACCCTCCTTTGATCATATAGAAGAGCAGGTGGAACGCTCTCAGGATGTGATTCTCCTGCTGTATTTCTATAACACCACTCAGAACACCACCAAGGCGGTGGACCAGCAACAGATACAAGGGCCTCTACAGTTTCCCCTCACATCTCAACATCCAGGGCATGCCCAAACCTTTATTCCCACTGTGAACTCTCTCGATGCGGTGCAGCTTCTTCTTTCCTGGAATGTTTCATCCCCGCCCATAGAGGTGTATATATGGAGGGGAAATCCAGCAAATCATGCCAACAGCACTCTTCTCGGCGTGAACAGCACAACTCTTGGAGCTCCATCGCAAAACACATGGGTTCAGTTCCATTTTGAGCATATAACACTAAATCCCGGCACCACGTATTATATTTCTGTGGTAGCTCCAGAAACGGTATCCTGGCACTATGTGAATTATAGCGAATATCAGAGAGGAAATGCATGGATATGGAACGGCGTATATAATCCTGAGGAGTGGGACTTTGCCTTCAAAACAGAGTATTATACAACAGAAGAGCATCTTGAATGGATGGGAGGACATTACGTGACGGTTGCCGGTGTAAACTCTGCTGAGAAAAAGATAGCCATAAGCGACCCATATTTTGACAATGCCGAGAGCGGAGGGCCGGGAAGAGTGTTACCGCCACATAATCCGCATCCTAATGATGCCACAAAGCACAACGATGCCGCATATGTCTCGCATGACCATTATTCCATAAGCGCTCATCCTCCATCTGGTGCGAGCGGAAAGTTTATGCTGGATGATTACCCCGCCACCTTTGATTACACGGTGGTGGCAAAGGCGTTGATAATATGCCCCAAGATAAGCGTTTCAGGAGTAAAGAAGGTGTGGGACTGGCAGCGTCATCAGTGGGGTCTTCACGGAAACTATACCACCGGAGAAACCATAAGATTCAGAATAGATGTGGAAAATGATGGCGGTTACAACTTCACCTCTCTGCAGGTTATTGATATGCTGCCGGATGGCGTGGAGTATGCGGGCAACGCCACACCCTTTGAGCCGGTGATAGAAGAAAATCAACTCATATGGGAATTCGAGACCCTGGGGATGGATGAAAATGTTTCCATAGAGTTCGACACCATAGCCATTGAGAGAGGCTATTACATAAATCATGTGGAGATGGTGGCATTTCATGGAGAGGAGAATGCCCAGAATGCAACGGAGGCATCCTTCGACATAAAAAAGAACACCGCACCCCAGCCGCCAGCAAAGCCCTCTGGCCCCTCCACAGGAAGAGCAGGCAGGGAATACACCTATTCCACCTTCACCACCGATGCAGAGAATGACCTGGTATATTACCTCTTCGACTGGGGTGACGGGAGCACAAGCGGATGGCTCGGGCCCTATGAAAGCGGTGAGATAATAAACGCCACCCATACATGGGAAAGTGCGGGCAGCTATTCAATAAAGGTTAAGGCAAAGGACATTCATGATGTGGAGAGTGATTGGAGCGAACCGCTGGCAATTACAATGCCCAAGAGCTTCTTACATCTGTTTATTAAAATACTTCGTAACCGCCTTTCCATAATGGGCAGAGATATCTTCCCCCTTCTTTTCCTCTAATTTTTTTATCCACCCATTGCCTTTCTGAGGGAATCGATGATTTCCTGCTGGGAGTAGAATGAAATCTTTCCGTTATCTATCTTTCCCTCGGCCACGAGAGAATATACGGCAAATACCGGCTCCACATTGGGTTTTGCATAGACCCTCAGATTATATTCTCCATCCTTACTCTCCTCTTTAACGAATATCTGAATATCCACGTCCGTATTTTTTATCAGAGCCAGGGATTGAAACTCTTTGGAATATTTCTCGGTCAGATTCTCATCCAGTTTCCATCCCTCTGCCACCACACCGGGATACTCATTTATTATCTCAAAATCCTCAAAGTTTTCATCAGATGGCTCCTCATAGGACGGCACATCCGTCTGAAATGTTGGCAGATACACGTGCGCCCAGTCATCCTGGTCATAGGGCGGCCCATTACTGCCATTGGAGTAGTCGAAGAGATATTTATGGGTTCCCGCAGAGAAAAGCCAGGGTTTGTTGTAGATGTACTTGTAATTCATCACGCTGTAATAGTTGTCCACATATCCATTATAGTCCTCATCCGGCATGCTGGGATATCTGTCCATGACATTCCTGGTTATAATGTCTATGCCCGGAAAGGTGACGGGCATCAGTCCTATGGAATGCCCCAGTTCATGCAGAATCGCCTTTGCCAGCATAACCCTTATTTCTCTCGGAGTAAAGGCCAGCCTCGTCTTCAGCGAGTTGAAATCATTGCTTACGTATATGGCATCGAAGTGGTTGTATTTCACCGGCGTGATGAAGCCGCCGCCGTCTTCCCTCACACCAACAACAACATATCTGAAAATGCCCTTTCTTTCATCTGCAAAGTGGTGTGTGTAAAACGCCAGCAGCTGTTTCCCCATCACATCATCGAGGTTGCTCTGGTATGGTAGCATCTCTCCACCTCCGTTGACAGGGCCGTCGCTCCATCCATCATCGATGTAAACATTTATCCCATGCCTTGCAAACCTCTCTATTATCATCTGCTGCGACTCCTTGTAGAAAATATGGGGAATGTCAAAGAAGCCCTTTCTTTCCATTCCATCCGTCTCTATGTAGATGTCCGGCTGGAAGGGGTTGGCAAAGTATTTTCTCATCTGATACTCCTCAATGTTTTCGATTCCATCTATGTCCGGGTCGAGGTTTTCATGGTCATTATAGGTGAAGGGATCATATCCATAACGCCACTCCCAGGCAGTGGGTATGCCATCTCCATCAGGGTCTAATTTGCTGTCATCCACGGCAGGATCTGTTCCAAGCACATTTCTTTCCACCCAGTAGGGGATGCCATCATGGTCATAATCTTCCTGGTAAATGTTGAACCACACCTCATAATTTTTTCCCACATAGTGTCCCATTCCGTCCCTATCCATGAAGGCATCATCACCGCTCCATCTGCCGGTGCGATAGTCATATTTGAGAGATATCTTTTCCTTTTCCACCTCCTCTGTCTGCCATCCGAATAATCCCTTCGGCTGGAGTTCTATGATGGATATGGTCACATCTGAATACTCCTGCTCCTCGTCTACATCAAACACCATGCTACTTTCATATCCCATGGTGTCCCAGGTGGTGTAAACGCCGGTATCGCCCACATAGCCCTTTGAACTTCCCGACTCGCCGTCAACGGTGATGGTGTAATAAAAGGAAGGTGTTTCCTTCCAGCTGCTTCCGTAACTCAGCATCCTGTCCATTAACCCCCTGTTCCTTATGCGGAGCACCTCCACGAATAGCGCCTGATTCTCCATGGGACTTATGCTGTCATCCACGGTAAATTCCTCCGCCTTTCCAGAGGGTTGAGGGGCAAAATGCCAGTATGCGAGGGAGGCAATTATGATAATCAATAAGGCAACGAATGCAAAAATCCCTAGATTTTTCCTTCCGGTATCTTCCACCTTCTCACCACTCCTAAAGGTCTTTCACATTTTTATAGGTTTTTATACCACAAAATTTAAGATTTACATCCCATATAAGCAGGAATGAAGGATATGCTTGACTATCTTGGAATAAAAAGCGTTGATGAACTTTTTGATGAAATCCCATCAGAGGCAAAAAGCAGTTTGAATCTTCCCGGGCCCATGGATGACATGGAGGTGGAGGCGAGAATAAAAAAAATACTTGACAAGAATATCTCTTTTTTTGACATGCCTTCCTTTCTTCCCATCATAAAAGCCCATTACATTCCTCCTGTTGTGGACGAGATTGTTTCCCGCCAGGAGTTCTACACCTCCTATACCCCGTACCAGCCGGAGGCATCGCAGGGCATACTCCAAGCCATGTTTGAGTATCAATCAGTCATAGCAGAGCTGACAGGCATGGATGTGGCCAACGTTTCCATGTATGACTCTGCCACCGCCCTGGGGGAGGCGGCGCTGATGGCGCACAGGATAAACAGGAAGAAGAAAATCGTCATTCCCCGCAACATTTTCTGGCACAAAAAGAGTGTGCTTGCCAACTATGTTAAGAGGGCAGGCATGGAAATTGTGGAGGTGGATTATGGAGAAGACGGCAGAATGGTGCTGGATTTTGATGGGCAAGATGTGGCGGCCATTTATGTGGAAAATCCCAACTTTTTTGGATTGATTGACAAAAGATATGGAGAAATAGAGGAGATCAAGGAGAGGATGGATGCCATGCTCATCGCAGGCATAGACCCGCTTTCCCTTTCCATATTCAATCCCCCATCCCATTATGGGGCGGATATTGTTATAGGCGATGGCTATCTCGGCAACCCCATGAATTTTGGCGGGCCATTGCTGGGAATATTTGCCTGCAGAAGGGAATTTGTCAGGCAGATGCCCGGAAAGATAGTGGGGGCAACAGTGGACAGCAACGGAAAACGTGCCTTCTGCATGACTTTACAGACAAGGGAGCAGCATATAAGGAGGGGAAGGGCGACAAGCAACATATGCTCCAACCAGGCGTTATGCTGTATCGCCTTCCTTGCCTATGTGGCTGCCATGGGGAGCAACGGGCTCAGGAAGGTGGCACTGAAAAACATGGAAAATGCCCGATACATGGCGGAGGGGATGAAAAAAATTGGCTTTGACATGCCCTTTGATGGAGAGTTTTTCAATGAGTTTGTGGTCAGCGCCCCGAAAAATATGGAAGAGATAAATGATAAACTTCTCTCTCAGGGCATACAGATGGGGCTGCCTATAAACGAATTTGTGGAGAACGGCATTCTCATGGGAGTCACGGAAATGCATACCAAAGAGATGATGGATGGTGCTCTGGAAAAGATAAGGCATCTCATGGAGGGGGAAGAATGATGGCAAAGTATGATGAACCGCTGCTCATCGAGATTGAGGGAGAGGAGAGCATAATACCTGAAGGGGTGGAGAGAAAATCTCTTAACATTCCCAATCTCTCCGAAAGGGAGGTGATGAAACATTTTCTCCATCTCAGCCAGATGAATTATGGCGTTGACACCGGCTTCTATCCTCTCGGCTCCTGCACCATGAAATACAACATGAAATTGCTGGAAAGGGTTGCGAGATATGAGAAAGCATTGTATACTCATCCTCTGCAGCATGAAAAAAGTGTTCAGGGAAGCATGGAAATAATGTATCATCTGGAAAGATTACTCTGCGAGATAACGGGTATGGATGCCTTCACACTGCAACCGTGTGCAGGGGCGCATGGAGAGTTCACGGGCATGCTCATAGCCAGGGCATATTTTGAGAGTATCGGAGAGGGCGAGACAAGGAGGGAAGTAATAGTGCCCGACTCGGCCCACGGAACAAATCCAGCATCTGCCAGAATGGCGGGCTTTGAGGTGGTGGAGATTCCATCTAAGGAAGGGAGAGTTGATATGGATGCTCTTCGCCATGTTCTCAGCGAGAGAACTGCTGCCTTCATGCTCACCAACCCCAACACACTGGGCATATTTGAGAGGGAGATTCTGGAAATTTCGAGAGAGGTGAAGAAAGTGGGAGCCCTGCTATACTACGACGGAGCCAATCTAAACGCCATAATGGGAAAGACGAAGCCGGGCATCATGGGCTTTGACATAGTGCATGTCAATCTCCACAAAACCTTCGGCACACCCCACGGAGGCGGAGGGCCTGGCTCGGGTCCTGTAGGTGTGAAGAGGCATCTGGAAAAGTTTCTTCCCGTGCCAAGGATAGAGAAGAAAGATGGTGAATATCATTTCAACTATGATTTGCCCCATTCCATAGGCAAGGTGAGCGAGTTTTACGGAAATTTTGCCGTGTTGCTTAAGGCATATGCCTACATACTGAAAAAAGGGAAAGAACTGGAGAGAGTGACGGAGAGGGCTGTACTCAATGCCAACTATCTCATGAAAAAATTGAGGGAAGCAGGATATAACGTTCCTCACCCTGGCAGAAGGATGCATGAGTTTGTGATTTCCCTCTCCGATATCAAGGAGAAAGGGCTAAGAGCCATGGATGTGGCAAAGCGCCTGCTGGACTACGGTTTTCATCCCCCCACCGTTTATTTTCCTCTCATTGTGGACGAGGCGTTCATGGTGGAGCCGACAGAGGACGAGACAAGGGAGAGCATGGACGCCTTTGTGGATGCCATGAAAAAAATAAGGGAGGAGGATGTGGAAATCGTGAAGAATGCCCCCCACACCATGCCCGTGGCACGGGTAAATGAGGCAAAGGCGGTGAAGGAGCCCATCCTCACATGGAAGGATATTGTGGTAGAGTAAACGAAAATTTTTATTCTCTTAACCATTTACTCCCATGAAAAGGATGGTCATTTTCATCTGCATCGTTGTAATTGCCGCCGGATTTTCCCATGCCACCAGCGAGAACAAAAAGCCATCATCCTACAGCGAACTTGTCTCCTGGTACATGCAGCTGGAGGAGAATTATCCGGATTACATGGAGGTTTTTCCTGCCAATGAGTTGTATGGGCTGGGAAAGGTGGATGGAGGGTATGATTTGTATTATGTCAGGATAACCAACGAAAGTAATGGCCTCCTCAAACCAGAAGTCCTTTTCCTGGGCAGTCCCCATGGAGATGAGACGGCCGGCACCATAGGTCTTTACTGGACAGCCAAATGGCTGCTGGAAAATAAGGATGAAAATGAGTGGGTGAAATGGCTTCTTGACCACAGAGAGATTTATATCGAGATATCCCACAACCCCTATGGTTTTGACCACAGGCAGAGATGGGACGCCAACGAATGGGATTTGAACAGGGAAGCGGATTATGACTGGAGAGGATATAATTCAGAACTGTGGGGGAGTGTAAATGGAAAAACGCTGTATCACTTCATAAATGACCATGCCATAAGGGTGGGCACCGATTTTCATGGCGGGGTGAGAATGCTTCTTTATCCATGGTCATCCACCCATGCAGATGTTAAAGGAAAAAGCCCCTTCAGCAATAAGGTTTATTCATACGCCCCTCCTGATTTCTACTTCTACCACACTGCCTGCCTGCGCCTGGGGGATTACATGGGAGACTTCGGTGGGGATCTGAATGAAGATAATATAGGTACAATACCCACCACCGTCGGCTATCCCGCTCCCGGCTGCCTGGCTGCGTGGGCCTATGGGGGAAATGTGAAGAGAGCGAAGGCGGAGGATGAGTTTGTGAACGACGAGTTGTATGGAAACTACGACGGATGCGGCATATTCTGGGTTTCCCCGGAGATTTCAACCATCAAGGACCCGCCGGAATGGAAGTTTGGAGATTATGAACGCGGTTATATAGCGGAGATACTGAGATATGTGCTTCATCAGACCGACATAGCCCAGCCCTACATTCTGTGGAGTTATCCTGAGAACAATTCCTGTGTGGCAGGAAGCGTTAAAGTAAAATGGCAGGTTTATGGTTGTCTTAATGTAGATGAAACCTATGTGATGTACACCTTTTCCGACAATCTCACCGACTGGGTGATGGGAGAGGTACATGACGAATACAACGGCGATTATAGAGGTGGCACCTACTGGGACGGAAAAGTCTGGGAGGAGAGCATTGACGTGCCGGAGGGCGTGAGGGATGTGTATGCGAGGGCGTATGCAAGGGTGGACGGAATATATTCCAGCATTCTTGCCCCCGAGATTTATGGCACATCATATCTTCGCATAGTTCAGGAGAGAACCAACGAAAGTTATCTGGAAGTGCTGAACACTTCCGATGGTGTGGAGGTGATAAAGGGACATATATGGTGGTCTTCGCCCCTTCTCCACATAAGGGTGGGAGGAATATTGCTGCCTGAGAAGGGAGGAGTTTATGTTATGGGAAAGGAGGTTATGAGATTGGATACGGAGAAGGCGATAATACTGGGCAGAATGAACATGACGGTGGAAGGAGAGTATTCCAAGGTTGAGTTTTATGTAGACGGCAATATGGCGTATGAGGATGACTCGCCACCCTATATCTTTCCTCTCTCCGGCATTGGAAGACACACCGTAACGGCAAGGATGTATTATGACGGCGGCATTGTGGAGGACAACAGAGAAATAATAATATTTGCTATATAGTCTCCATTAATAACCCATCCATAAACTAAAGGAGAGAAAAAAATAAAAAACGATAGTAAAATAAATATATCAAGAATTCTTTTATTTTTATGAAAAGGCAAAAGGTTCCAAATAATAAATACAGCACCATTTCTATTCCAAAGGAGTTACATGAGGAAATAGAAGAGTTAATAACCAAGAATCCCGGACTCGGGTATACAAGCGTTGCCGAATTATGCAAGGAGGCAATCAGATTGAGGCTTTCGGAAATAAAAATGGAGAAACAGGAAAGATACATATCGCAGAGGGAAGTGGAGGAACTCCTGGAGATGATAGAGAGAAATCTCAGGAGAAGAAAATGAAGATAGAGATAAAGATAGAAGGGGAAGATTTTGCAGAGATGATTCAGGGAATCAGAGAACTCATGGAGAAAAATAGGGAGGAGTTGAGAGATGTTCTCAAATTTCTGGCGAAGGAAGCCATAGAGGCGCTGGAGGATGTGACAATACTTGATAAGGGAGCGGAGCTTTATATAAAAATAAACAGGGCGATAAACTATAAATATAAGAAGGGAAAGAAATAATATGCTGGCGCAGTGCGCTGCGGATTTTCATGGGAAGGTGGAAAGATACAGAAGGTTTGCTGAAGTTTTTGAAGAGTACAGGCCAGATATGGTTATACTCGCTGGCGATCTTGGCAAAGTGGATGAAAAATTTTTTGATGTGGTGGATGTGGATATATATGTCGTCCACGGAAACATGGACGGGACTCTGGATGAGATAAGGGAGAAGGTGGAATTCCTGGACGGAAGAATTGTGGATATAAAAGGAATGAAATTCATGGGAGTGGGAAATATATATCCGAAAGTGAGGGATGAGAGGATAGACGTCATAGTTTCCCATATCCCTCCGTACAGAACAAGGGACAGAAGCTTCATAAGAACCCACATAGGAAGTAAATGGCTCAGGGAAGTGATGGAAAAAAGTAGGCCAAGATATGTGATATGCGGCCATGTTCATGAGGACGCAGGACATGAAATTTTTGGAGAAACACATGTGATTAACTGCAGCATTGGTAAAAGAGGCATAGCAACTCTTGTGGATTTTGAAAGAGAAAGCATAGAGATGCTGGGTTATCTGTAATGCCTTATCTTCACCGCCTCTCCCGCCTCCATTTCCATCATTTCCTCACCGCCCATTCTGGCAATGCCCACCCCTCTGAGTTCATCACCATGCCATACAGTAACTTCATCGCCCACTCTTATGACATTACACGCATCTTCCACACCAACAGCAAAGACGCTTCCCTTTGGCTGAAAATCCTCTATCTCCACCCAGTAGTGGCGTCCCAGCTTTTTCCCTCCCGGAAAGGTCAGGATGAACATCCCTCTGGATTTGGAAAAGGACGCCATCTGTTTCTCCTCATGGTAAATGCTGTATTCGGGAAATTTTCCCCTTACATTACACTCCTGGAGAAAGTTCTCTGCCGCCTCCCCCCCAAACTGATATTTGAGCATGGAAAGGGTGTTTTCATGCCTCTTTAATGTGTGATTCACCCTTTCAAAATCTTCCGCAATTCTCGCCTCCCTTTCCAGTTTCTGGAGGGATTCCGAGGATGTGGGATGGTCTACGCATGTGGTCACCGCATCTATTTCCAGTGTGGATGATATGTCGGAAGGAAGATGACTTATTATGGCATCATATCTGTTGTTTCTTACATATTCTCTCAGCATATGGTCTATCATCTCCACCTCCTCTTCATACCATTCTCCCGTGACGGAAATGTCATAATGGGCAGCGGGATACACATTTTCCAGCTCTCTCGGAACGATGCCGAGAGGCGATGTGACGATTACCTCATGTATCACATGCCGGTTGGGAACATTTGCCAGCACACTTCTGAAAAGGCGGTGGGATTTCGATAACGAATAGGGCTTCTTGGCAGAGCATGGAAGCAGCAGGAGTATTTTCGCGCACCTCGGCTTCTCATATCTCTCCAGCACCCTTTTTCTGAATCGCACAATATCGGGGCGATGCAAGGAATAGGGGGATGCTATTACTTTTTCGCCTGCAACGGGATATCTTTTTTCCTGAAATTCGTAATGGAGGGTGTCAAACAATCTTATTATGGTGGCAAAGTTTGCATCAAAATGGCTTCTCGCCTCCACGAGATGGCGCAGGGTGCCATGCCTTATGGCATTTCTCACCTTTATGAGTTCATTCTGAAAGACATTGTAGTTGTGAGTCAGGAGATCATCATATCCCTCTATCCCTTTAATGCAGGCGCTGCAGGTGCACGGACGCTCTTCCATTTCCTCTACCCTCATTTCCCCTTCGGGGGTGAAGTATATGCCCTTTCTGCTCTTCATCACAACATCGACGGAGTCGAAAATATCTATGCCGGAGTAGGCGAGTATGGGGAGATTGACGGGGTTGGCTATGCCCGGAGCATAAAGCAAGGAGTAATCAATTCTTTCCCTTATTCTTACTACTGCCTCAACAAAATTTCTCGGATTGTTTATTAGCTCCTTTGCATTGGCCATGACATTCATGAAACCCTTTCTGTAACCTCCCTTGGCAGAAACCACGCTTATCTCTCCGAAAAATTTTTCATTTACCTCATAGGCCCTGTTGTGCAACTCCTCTGGAAAGGAGTAGGGATAAATAAGGGCAGAGGGTATGCATAATTTGCATTCCTTGGGGTAGAAAAAGGTTCCACCCGCCTTTATATCCACTCCAAGCTTTATCTCTGCAAACTCAGGGGAGGGAATGCGGGAGGATTCGTACCATAAAATGCCGGGGATGAGTATTTCTTTCCCCTCTATTTCCAGCTTCCCCAGCCTCGTATTGCAGTTCCTCGCGATGCCTTCAAATCTCACAATGGTTTATCCTCTTCCCCATTAATTAACTTTTCATCATGTTGCGATTGACCCAGTAATCAGGCTTCTCGCCGTCAAGCACCTTCAATATCTGCTCGGCGCATATGACGCCCGCCCTTATCTGTCCCTCCTTGGTAGAGGCGCCCAGATGGGGTGTGAAAACCACATTGTCCAGCTCCGTTAGTTTCCCGCTGTATGGCTCCTGCTCATATACATCGAGAGCGGCGCCTGCTATCTTTCCACTCTTCAGCGCTTCATATAAGGCATCCTCATCTATTATGCCGCCACGGGCGCAGTTTATTATGTAGGCACTCTCCTTCATCATTTCCAGCTGGGGTGTAGAAATCATGTGGCGTGTTTTTTCCGTCAGAGGGGTATGGATGCTCACAAAGTCGGCATTTTTAAGAATCTCCTCAACACTTGCAGGGGTGGCGTTGTTTGATTTTATATCCTCCTCGGAAAGCAGGGGATCGTAGGCCATGCATTTCATTCCCAGGGCGAGGGCGAGTTTGCACACCTCCCTGCCTATTCTCCCAAAACCTATTATTCCCAATGTCTTGCCCTGCAACTCAATTCCCTTCAATTTTTTCTTCTCCCATTTTCCCTCTCTCATGCTTCTATCAGCCCTTGGAATGTGGCGTGCGAGGGAAAGCATATGGCCTATGGTAAGTTCCGCCACGGAGCGGGTTGAGCCGCCGGGCGAGTTAACGACGTATATGCCCTTCTTGCTCGCCGCCTCCACGTCTATGTTATCCACGCCTATGCCGGCCCTTCCTATGACCTTTAACCTATCTGCCCTCTCTATTATGTCCGCCGTAACCTTTGTGCCACTTCTCACCATGAGGGCATCGTATTCTCCTATTTCATTCGCCAGTTCCTCTCCTCTCAACTCCTTGAAAACAACCTCATGCTTCTCCTTCAACAGTTCCATGGCCTCCTTTGCCACCTCATCAGTAATTATTATCTTCATTTCAACACCTCACCCAGTAATGCTTTCTCATCTTAAATTTCTTACTCTTCCCAGGTCCACGCCGTCGAGAGTGTAAACGGATGCGTTGTCCATATCCAGCAACCCCATCAACGCTCCCTCCACCTCTTCTCTGTTCACCGCCACACCCCCGCAGAGGGGATTGAAGGCGGGCATTATCACAAATTCCATATCCTCATTTCCTCGAGGATATTTTTCCCTGAACTTTTTCCTCACAAAGCTCCCTCTAACCCAGCAGGGCTGCACGTAGCTGTAGCCAATGGAGGTGGAGATTCTGACATGGGGATGAATATGGCCCATCACAATCATCTCCACATCCATCATATCCGGGGAAGGCCAGGAATGGCCATGTATGACGGCAACGTCATCCATCACAATTCCGGAGGAATGGATTCTGGCATATCTGCTTCTGAGATAGCCATCGTGATTGCCCTTTATAATTTCCACATCCACGTGATTGCTTATCTCCTTCAAAAATCTGCTAACCTCTCTCCTTTCCTCCGCCCTTTCCCTTTTCTCCCCCGCTATTATGTGCTTTATATCTCCTGCTATCACCAGGGTTTCAGCCTCCATTTCCTCAACAATTTCGATACATCTTTGCAGAATCGCATCCGTCTGGGGGGCTATGTTGACTCCCTGCATTCTGTACTCCATCTCTATGCCAATGTGGAGGTCGGCGATGATTACGGCCTTCTCCTCCCCAAAAAACAATACCCTCTCTCCATACACAGGTGACGGTTTCATTTTAACCTATGCTATTAACCTCAGGAGAGGCGAAAGAGTCAGGTTTAACACGGTGCTTATCATCTCCAATCCCCAGAGGGTTGTGAATATGAAACCGAGACATCGCCCCACCATTTTGCCAACGTTGGACAGCCCGAATATTTCAAAGATGGAGGAGGTTGCCACTCGCAGAGGAAATCCTATTATTCCCGCAGCCACCAGATAAGGCACTATGGAAAGAAGAATGAATAAAATATTGACTGTGTTTATCTCTCTGATATCAAAAAGATTGAGCCCTAAGATGAGTTCCATGTTGCTATTCCATAGATAAAAGGAGATGGCAAAAAAGAGGATGGGCATGATTACAGAAGGTCCCGCAAATATTTCGTCCCTTTCTTCGAAGGTAGTCTTTTTAATGAAAATGGAGATTATGAGTATCACAATGGTGATAATCCACAGAATGACCAGTTTTAGTGGGAAAATGAAGATTCTTTTGCCCCCCTCATGAAATTTTCCATCCGATGCTATGAGATATGCATGTCCCTGAAATAGGGAAGATGAATACTCTCCCTCCCCCCTGAAAAATACGTACTCGGAGAAATTCTTCTCCCTTCCATTTATCCATACCTTTCCTCCATTGATCAGAAACAGCCTTTCAAATTTTAATGGAAAAACCCTGGTGAAATCTTCTGGCAAGATAAGGGAAAGAAGCGATACATTCTCCTCCCCCCTGCCTATTTTTACCAGCCCATCCGTCTCCATGGAAATGTTGCCCTCCAGCATGCCGGCGGCAGGGGCGTACATACTTTCCTTCCCCTCATGGTAAACAGAGAGGGACGAGGAATTGAAATGCATGGAGGGGGCAAAAAATTTTCCCTCGTAGAACAGCATGGAAGGGGAGGAGAACGAAATTTCGCCTTTGAGGAGCAGATTTCCGTGAAGGGTGTCATTATTTATTGTAAGGGTCGAGTTGTATGCATATATGGTGGCGCTTCCGCTTCCTTTCATCCCTCCGTAAAAGCTTATGTTTGTATCTGGCCCCTCATACTTTATGCTTTCTTCCTTTACCATCTTTATTCCATGGGGAAAAAGGGAGAAAAAGGCGGTAAAGCCGATGATGGATATAACAATGGAAACAAAGATTGCCGTGGATTTCTTTCCCATGATGCAATAGAAATGCGAGGTTTATATAATTTCCTGAATTGATGGGGACAAAATTAGTAGCGGGGCGTGGATTTGAACCACGGATCTTCGGGTATCTCTAGCCCTTTGGGGTGAAGCACTTTTCCAAAGGGCTCTATGAGCCCGACGGGTTTTCCTGACTACCCCACCCCGCTATGGAGATTATAAGGGCATCAAAATTTAAACTTTACTGTTGGATTGGTGAAATGAAAGAAAACGGAAGTATCGTTTACCACTCTTATAAATTAAAATAAATTAAAAAGAAAGGGGAAAGTTACGGCTTCTCGCCGTAGAGGCGTTCCCACTTCTCGTCAACCCATCTCTGCAGTTCCTCTACCATCTCCGGTGTAAAGTGGCGGAATCTTCCCTGTCCCCTGATATATTCCTCCACGGGTATCTTCTTCTTTGGCTTGTAAATGTTGGTTATCTCTCCATACTCTGCCTCATAGAGGGTCCACATTCCGCAGTCCACGGCCTTCCTTGCCAGTTCCACCGTCTTGGCAGGGTCTGCCCTCCATCCTGTGGGGCATGGCGAGAGCACATGCAGATAGCGGAATCCCTCCGTTTCCTTTGCCTTCTTTGTCTTTTCAAGAAAATCCTTCGGATGGGCTATGCTCATGGTTGCCACATAAGGTATCTGATGAGCTCTCATTATCTCCGCCATATCCTTTTTATGCTCCAGTTTTCCAGGTATCTTTTTGCCGGCAGGCGTCGTTGTTGTACTCGCTCCATAAGGTGTGGAGCCACTCCTCTGAATGCCGGTATTCATATACGCCTCATTGTCATAGCATACGTAGATTGCATCCTCATTCCTCTCCGCCGCTCCTGACAACGCCTGAATTCCTATGTCGTATGTTCCTCCATCTCCTGCGAAGCCGACGACCGTCACCTTCTTTCCCTTCTTTTTGTACGCTCTGGAAACGCCAGCAATGCATGAACCTGTGTTCTCAAACGCTTCGTGCAGATACGGCACCTTCCATGAAAGATAAGGATATGTCCCTCCAAAAACAAGGAGGCAGTTGGCAGGCGTGTATACTATCGTATCCTTGCCGAATATTTTCATCATGTTTCTTACTATTATGGGCGCCGCGCATCCGGCACATGCTGTATGGCCCGGCGTGAAATAATTTTCATCCTCTGGCAGATCCTTTATATTCATATGCTCACCCCCCTGGTGTTAATCCAGTAAATTTCTTCCTTGGCCTCTCCTTCCTTTGCTTTCAACAATATCTCAAACATCTTTTCCACATCTCCTTTGACAACATCTCTTCCTCCCAGTCCCGCCAGGAAATTCACCACCGGCTTCTCCATTCCGTAGAGGGCATTCTTTGTCTCTATGAACATGGGTCCTCCTGTGCCGTAGGATATGGAGCGGTCGTACACGCCGATGGCATCCACATTCTCTGCAATCTTTCTTATTTCCTCAATGGGGAATGGGCGGTAGAAGCGAAGCTTTATCAGCCCCACTTTCTTGCCCTTGGCTCTCATCTCGTCCACTATATCCCTTGCTGTGCCTGTGACCGTACCCATGGTTATTAAGACCACTTCCGCATCATCGCATTTATACGCCTCTATGAGCCCGTGATAATCCCTGCCGAACTTCTGGGCAAATTCCTTAGTAACGTCCTTTATGACCTTTCTGGCGTTGTTCATGGCCACATGATGCTGATATCTTAACTCCTGAATGTATTCTGGCGGTGTGAACGTTCCTATGGCCATCGGATTATCCGGGTCGAGAATGGCATGTGGTTTGTAATGGGAGATGAAGTCCAGAACCTCATCGCTGGACGGCGCATCCACCGGCTCAACAGTATGGCTTAGAATGAAGGCATCCAGTGCAGGCATTACTGGAAGCAAAACATCCTTGTGCTCCCCCATCTTGTAGGCCATTATTATCATGTCCAGCACCTCCTGGTTGTCCTCGCACGACATTTGCAACCAACCAGAATCGCGCTGCGGCATTGTATCATTATACTCGCACCATATTCCTATGGGCGCAGCCACCGTTCTGTTGACGACGGGCATCACTATGGGAAGGCGAAGAGCCGAGGCAATGGAAAGCATCTCATGCATTAAAGCAAGGCCCTGGGAGGATGTTGCTGTAAACGTTCTCGCCCCCGCCGCCTGCGCTGCTATGCAGGCGGACATGGCTGAATGCTCGGACTCCACCATTATGAATTCCGCATCTGTTATGCCGTCATTTACGAAGGTGGAAAATTCCTCCACTATTATGGTCTGGGGCGTTATGGGATAAGCGGCAACGACATCAACATCGCAGAGCAATGCTCCATAGGCGGCGGCATAATCGCCCGTTACAACCATCTTCTTCGCATCTATTTTCTGAATCATATCCTCACCTCCCTTTTCATCTCTATGGCCTTAACAGGACATTCATTGGCGCATATTCCGCATCCCTTGCAGTAATCGTAATCAACGATCGCCTTGCCATCCACCATGCTTATGCATCCCTCGGGGCAGTAAAACCAGCATATCTTGCATCCTATGCATTTTTCTTTATCAATCTCGGGCATGAAGGTTCTCCAATCTCCCGTCTTGTTCTCAATGAAGGAGCCAATGCCAACTAGGCCAGCGTCTGTCTGCAGAGTTCCTATGGCCCCTCCCACCGGCAGTTCATTCACATCGGGCAGCCATCTCTTCTTCGGAACAAAGGCCTTTCCTCCCTGGGATGTGCCTATCAGCGTTTTCTCATATGCAATCCTTGCCGCCTCCGCATTTTTCTTTCCCGCCGCCTCACCCAGGCGGGCGCCAAACTTCTCTATTATGGCCTTCTCCACCGACTCGATGCCCACCTCTCCAGTTGCCCTCGCTATGGCTCCCAGAATGGCGGTGTTTGTTATGGCCCTGCCAAGAACATCAAGCGCTATGGACGTGGCGTCCACGGTGGCGCATCTCACCGGTCTGGAAAGGCGAACCTCCTCCGGCTTCTTGGTGGTATTGATTATCACCATGCCGTTCTCCTTCAGCCCCTCCAGCACGTCCTCCGTCTCTATAAGAGTTTCATCAAGAACCACCACGTAATCCGGCTCGTAAACCTGCGTTTTTATCCTTATTTTCTCCTTGTCAACCCTTGTGAAGGCCCTTACGGGGGCACCTCTTCTCTCCGCACCAAAAAAGGGGAAACTCACAGCATAGTTTCCCTCCAGGAAGGCCGCCAGGGCATACGCCTCGGCCGCCATCCTTCCGCCCTGTCCACCTCTGCCATGAAATCTTATCTCATACATACGGGATTGTAATGCAGTAATATAATATTAATGTTGTGGGAGGAAAATTGAAATGGCAAATTTTGTGTTATTTATCCTTCAGAAATTATAAAATGTGGCAGCAAAAAATAGAAAATAAAGGGAAGAGATGTTTTGGTTTGGCTGCTCAGTGGAATGCTTCCTTTATCTCCGGCTTGAAGAGGTACCAGAGTATTATTATGGATATTATAGTTCCTATCGGAAATCCAAGCAGCCCTATTACGGCGAATATTATGGCAACGGTCCTTGCCCATGACTGCAGAGTCCATAGTCCGTAGGCTATCACAAAGTCAATCAGTGCTATTATCACCATCACTATTCCAAAGGCGGCCATGAAACTTCCGCCCAGTCCAGGTATCATGCTTCCCCCTGCCAGGAACATTCCTCCCATTCCAAGGCCAAAAAGTCCCTCAATGACGTAGAGTATCGCCAGCACGGTTATTCCACCAGGTCTTTCCCCTCCCATTTATATCACCGAGTTTATAAATGGATTGTTATATTTAAATAATTCTAAATATTCGGATTTTCGGGAGAGTCGAAAATTTGTGCCGCCATCTCATCCAAATAAATCGATATGCTTTTATAGATGCCACAAATCTTTTTATGGAGGGGAAAAATGGGAAAATTGGGAAGTGCCAAAATATATGGAGGTATTGGAGCAATACTGATGCTCATAGGAGGGATAATACCCTTTGTGGGCATAATAATGCCGATAGTGGGGCTGGTTCTGCTATTCATAGCGGTGAAGTACATATCGGAGGAGGCAAAGGATGAGAGCATATTCAAGAATTACCTCTACTATTTTGTCTGCAACATCATAGCCATCGTGGCTGCCGCCGCCCTTATATTTGTAACACTGGGAGGGCTTTCGTTCCTTTCCGTGATGCATGGGAAGGGCGGAGAAAATCCGGAGTTTGCCTTTGGCTCCTTGGCTGCTGTGCTGGGCAGCATTATAGCAGCTCTTGTCATTGCATGGGTCCTGCTCATACTGGCATCTATATATCTTAGAAGGAGTTACAACAGAATAGCAAAGCATACCGGTGTTGACATCTTCAGAACCACAGGAACGGTGTATTTCATAGGAGCAGCCACCCTGATCATTCTCGTTGGAGCCATCATAATTTTTGTGGCGAAGATACTGGAGATAGTCGCCTTCTTCTCTCTCCCGGAAGAAATGCCTTCCCCACCCTCTGAAACAATGCCGGCGACAACAGAAACCTGATTACCTGTACATCATGGCCTGCTCTCCGTAAACATGCTCTGTGGGCTTCGCCTTCTCCATGTGTATCTTTATCTGTTTCTCTATCTCCTCTGCCTCCCTGTAGAGTGGCTCGGGATCGATATCAATATCCGGGAGCATGTTGTTTACCACCTCCAGCACTCTCGCCGCCGCCTTGGCATCCGGATAGTCGGCATGGGTGCCGGCAAGAATGCATGACACATCCATGTTGTGGCGTCTGCCCTCGTAGAGAAGCACACCCGAAAGGCCGCTCACCATTCCCTCCCTCATTATTTCAATATCATACTTCTCCAGCATCTTTCTCGCCTTCTCCGTGCTTGCCACCCCTATCAGTGGCACATCCTCCACCTTCTCTCCCAGATTAAAGCCCTCGATGCAGACAACGGTTTTGCAGCCCCTCTTCCTGCACCACTCTATGGTTTTGTTGACCAGAGGGCGGATGGTGGCGAAGGGTGGCACGAATTCTGAAAGCATCACAAGGAGCTGGTTGCATTCCCCATTGGGCCCGCATTTTTTGTCTCCCCCATATAATCTTACGGGAGGGAGGGGAGTGGAATCTGCTATCACGGTTACCGGGGGAAAATAATCGGAAAGGAATGCGGCCATGGGGCGGAGTTTGAGGCTGTTTATGACGAATCTGCTGGCTATTGTCCCCACCAGCCCAACGGTGGGAAAACCGGTTATGAGAAAGGCGTTTTCCAGTTTCACCCTTTCGTATTCATATACCTCTATCTCTTCCATGGAATATTATGGCGTGGAATCTTATAATGTTTTTGAGGCAATCTAAAAACTAATTTACTCCCTCTCCATTTCATTACCATGCTTCGCATTGGCGTTCTTGCATCGGGCAGGGGGACAAATCTTCAGGCAATAATTGATGCGTGCGAGAGCAAGATGATAAATGCCAAAGTGGCGGTGGTGCTGAGCGATAATGAGCATGCCTATGCTCTGGAGAGGGCAAGGAAACATGGAATAGATGCCTTTTTCGTGGATGCGAGAGACAAAAAAAGGCATGAAGAGAGAATGGATGAGCTGCTGCAGAGCCATGACGTGGGGCTTGTTGTCGGAGCGGGGTATATGAGAATACTCTCTCCCTGGTTCATAGAGAGATGGTACGGGAAAATAATAAACATTCATCCCTCCCTCCTTCCATCATTCAAGGGGGTGGATGCCCAGCGCCAGGCATGGGAGTATGGTGTCAAAATCTCGGGATGCACAACCCATTTCATGGACGATAAGATGGATCATGGACCCATAATACTACAGGCGGCGGTTAGGGTGAATGAGGAAGACACCAGAGATACCCTTGCGGAGAGGATACTGAAGGTGGAACATCAGATTCTCCCGAGAAGCATAGATCTCTTCGAGAAAGGAAGGCTCAGGATAGAGGGAAGGAGGGTGAGAATACTTCCGGGAGACACATGGCTCGGCAAATATTCCTATCCAGACGTGCTGTACTCCGAGGGATATTAAGGCATAATTAGGCCGCAATTCTGTTGAATCCACCAAATTTTTGTAATAATGGCCTTAATTTTTGCATCTAACCCGACAATTTTGCCGAAAAATATCGAAGCATTTAAATTCTCCTAATGCATATGGAGAAAGGAGGCGGTAAAAAATGGCCTACGAATATAAGAGCAAAAAAAGCGGGAAAAAATACACCCTTTACACCAGAGAGGTGAAACTCAAGGGAGGAAAGAAACAGACGATATACTTCTTTAGTTCGAGGAAACCCAAGAGTGGTAAGCCCTGCGACATGCCCAAGGGATACAAGGTCGTGGAGAACCCGAGGACAGGTTTGCCATTCTTGAAGAAGAAGTAAACTCTTCCCCCTCTTTTATTTTTTCTTACACGTTTTGAATTAGGTTTTTATCATGCTGGCAACTCAGCAAATCTCATCCGTTATTCTTATATACTAAAAGCATATTTGCCTGTTAGCATGGGTAGAGGAATGTATTCAGCCAGGAAGTTGAAGAACGACAGGCAGAAGTACAGATGGCACGATCGCTACTACAAGCGCAGAATTCTGGGATTGAAGAGGAAGACCGACCCATTAGAGGGCGCTCCGCAGGCAAGAGGCATAGTGCTGGAGAAGGTGGGTATAGAGGCGAGACAGCCCAACTCCGCCATACGAAAGTGCGTCAAGGTTCAGCTCATAAAAAATGGAAAGGTCGTCACCGCCTTTGCTCCAGGCGACAGAGCCATAACCTTCATAGATGAGCACGATGAAGTAATAATAGAGGGCATAGGGGGAAGGATGGGGCGTTCCAAGGGAGATATTCCTGGAGTCAGATTCAAGGTTGTTAAGGTGAATAACGTTTCGCTTGATGAATTGGTTAAAGGAAAGGTTGAAAAGCCAGTGAGATAAAATGACTGAGCAGCTGTTTGGAAAATATGATGTGGAGAATATAGTGATAAGAGATCAAGGACTTGCCAACTACATGAACTTAGATCCCAGAAAACTGCACACGCATGGGAGGCATGCCAACAGAAGATTCAGAAAGGAGAAACTCTCTCTTATAGAGAGGTTGGCGAACAATTTGATGAGAACCGAGAAGTACAACGGAAAGAAGAGCAAGGCACTGAAGGTGATAGAGGAGGCGTTCGGAATCATAGAGCAGAGAACAAAGGAGAATCCTCTGCAAATCCTTGTAAGGGCGATAGAGAATTCCGCTCCTCGAGAGGAGACGACACGCCTTTTCCTCAGTGGCATATATGTGCCCCAGGCAGTGGACTGTGCCCCGCTGCGCCGCCTTGACATTGCCCTGAGAAACATATGCAGGGGGGCAGTGTCGAAAACATTCCGCAATAAGAAGAGCATAGCGGAGTGCCTGGCGGATGAAATCATACATGCTGCCAACGATGATGCGGCGAGTTTTGCAGTCAGCAAAAAACTTGAGATAGAGAGAATCGCACAAAGCGCAAGGTGATTTTTATGGGAAGGAAAGAAGAGAATATTAGGAAAGCAAAGGAATTGAGATACATTCCGGAGAAGATAAGGAATATAGGTGTGGTTGCCCACATAGACCACGGGAAGACGACCTTTTCGGACAATCTTCTTGCCGGGGCAGGAATGATTTCCGAAGAGCTGGCTGGAGAGCAGCTGGTGCTGGACTATGACGAGCAGGAGCAGGCCAGGGGCATTACAATAAACGCCGCAGCCGCTTCCATGGTTCACGAGTATGAGGGTGAGGAATATTTGATTAATCTCATCGATACCCCGGGCCACGTTGATTTCGGTGGTGATGTGACAAGGGCGATGCGTGCCGTGGATGGGGCGATAGTCGTTGTCTGTGCTGTCGAGGGAGTTATGCCCCAGACGGAGACGGTGCTTCGGCAGGCGCTCAGGGAGCGGGTCAAGCCCGTGTTGCTCATAAATAAGGTTGATCGCCTCATAAATGAGCTCAAACTGGATGCGGAGCAGATGCAGGAGAGGTTCATAAAAATCATAACCGAGGTGAACAAGCTCATAAAGAAGATGGCACCCGATGAGTTTAAGGATAAATGGCTCGTGAAGCCGGAGGAAGGGACAGTCGCTTTCGGAAGCTCACTGCACAACTGGGCCATATCTGTGCCATACATGAAAAAAACGGGCATAACCTTCAAGGACATATATGAGTACTGTAAAAATGATGATCAGAAAACGCTTGCCAAGAAGGCACCCATTCATGAGGTCAGCCTCAACATGGTGATAGAGCATCTGCCCAATCCAAAGGAGGCGCAGAGATACAGGATTCCCAACATATGGAGGGGAGACATAAACTCGCCTCTGGGAAAGGCAATGATTGAATGCGATCCCAAGGGCCCCCTTGCTCTGATGGTCACCAAAATAATCATAGATCCACATGCGGGAGAGATAACATTCGGAAGGGTCTTCTCCGGCACACTCAGGGAAGGGCAGGAGGTGCATATCCTGGGAATGCCCAAGCCCTACAGAATCCAGCAGGTGGCAGTGATGGTTGGAGGGGACAGAATCCAGGTGGAGGATATTCCAGCAGGCAACATAGCAGCCATTTCCGGCTTAAGAGATGCATATGCCGGCGCCACGGTGACAAGCATTCCGGATACGGATCCTTTCGAGAGCATAAAGCACATCTCTGAGCCAGTTGTCACTGTCAGAGTGGAGGCGAAGCGTCCTGCTGATTTGCCGAAGCTGGTTAAGGTGCTGAGGGACGTTTCCAAGGCAGATCCCTCCATTCAGGTGGAGATAAATCAGGAGACGGGTGAGTATCTCATGTCCGGAATGGGAGAGCTTCACCTTGAGGTCACGGAGTATCGTATAAAGAATGAGCACAAACTGGATATAATAACGTCTGAGCCAACCGTGATATACAGGGAGACGGTGAAAAGAAAGTCGCCCACCTTTGAGGGTAAGTCACCCAACAAGCACAACTACATCTATGTGGAGGTGGAGCCTTTAGAGGAGGAAGTGGTGAAGGCCCTTCTGGAGGGAGAGATTCCGGAGAATGTCAAGAAATATAAGAAAGAGGCTGCGAAAAAGCTGGAAGAGCTGGGAATGAGCAGGGAGGAGGCAAAGGGAGTGTTCGGCATAAAGGGCACCAATTTGATAACGGATGTCACCAAGGGAATCCAGCACATGAATGAGGTTAGGGAGTTGCTGAAGCAGGCCTTCGAGGAGGTATGCAACGCCGGTCCGAAGGCGGCGGAGCCGCTGCAGGGCGTGAAGGTGCGCGTTGTGGATGCCAAATTGCATGAGGATGCCATACATCGCGGGCCCGCTCAGATGATTCCCGCCATGAGGAACGCCATCTATGGAGCCATGACCCTCGCCGACCCCATACTGCTTGAGCCGATGCAGAAGGTTTTCATCTCCGTTCCTCATGAACTCATGGGTAATGTTACGAGGGAGATTACCCAGAGGAGAGGAATGATTCTCGACATAAAGAACGAGGGAGACATGAGCATAATAAACGCCAAGGCGCCGGTGGCGGAGATGTTTGGATTCGCCTCAGCCATAAGAAGTGCCACGGGCGGAAGGGTGTTGTGGAGCACCGAGAACATGGGCTTCGAGCCATTGCCGGACTTCCTGCAGGACGAGGTAACGAGGAAGATAAGGGAAAGAAAGGGCATGAAACCGGAGCCATATCCTGCAGACCATTACGCGGGATAACCTCTTCCCTTTTTACTCTCTTTTATTTTCATTCTTCCTTTCATGGATAAATCTAAAAGGGGAGAGTGGATTAATATTAGGAGAATATGGAGAATCTCTCATTTGATACAATACTGGTGCTATGCTGGATTGGCATGCTCCTCCTGCTGGGTTTTATTTTGAGAGCGAAATCGAGCATATTCCAAAAGTTTTTGATTCCCGCCTGCATCACCGGAGGGATTGCGGGGCTACTGCTGAAGGAACTTCTCGCCTTCTTTGTCTCCGGACAGGAAATCAGCTCCTTTGAAATCACTTTGCAGAATGTGGCATACCATGTATTCAACATAACCTTCATTTCCCTGGGATTGACAAAGGCGGGAAGGAAAAGGGCGGGGAGGGCAAGGGGCGTTGTGATAATGGGCCTGCTCATCATATCCGTTGCCGCCCTCCAGTTCATGATAGGAGGTTTCTCCGTTCTGCTATTCAACTCTCTTGGCTATAATCTTCATCCGAATTTCGGCTTTCTCGTTACCATGGGATTTGAGGAGGGGCCCGGGCAGGCGCTCTCCATAGGAAAGTCCTGGGAAGAGTTCGGATTTGTGGATGCCTCTGTTATCGGGATAAGCTTTGCCACCCTTGGATTCTTATTTGCAATATTCCTGGGCACCCCTCTGGTGAGCTGGTTTATACGGAAAGGATGCTCCAACATAGAGGAGGAAATATCCGACTCCTTTGTAAAGGGATATTTTTCCAAGCCACAGGAGGCGGGGAAATCCACCACACATCCCTCCACCATAGACCCATTGACCTTCCACTTTTCCATGGTTCTTCTGGTGTATCTTCTTACATATGCCTTTCTTAACAAACTAGCAAGAAATCCCTTGCCTTTAGGCTAGGGATGATTGCTCTCATATTTTATAGCAACACTTTTCATGCAGGAAAAATTTTGGTTTTGGACAGGCGCACCCGCTAAAGCGGGTGC
>JAGGZK010000009.1 GCA_021162065.1 Thermoplasmata archaeon | reverse complement strand
GGTGTCTACCGTGTCATTAGTTGTGGTGTTGCTGGTGTCTACCGTGTCATTAGTTGTGGTGTTGCTGGTGTCTACCGAAAAATTCTCTATATTACCAACGAAAGGTATGATCAACTCCTGTAATCTTTCCCATATGGGGGATGAAGAAAATTCGGAAATGAATATACTATCGGCTACTCCTCCAAATATCAAGATTGATGCTATGAAAGTCAGGGGTAAATATTTTGCTTTCATTTTGCTATCAAAATATAATCACCCCATGGTATATATAGTTTACTATCATTTTGCTATCAAAGTTAAAATGCGAAGGTGAAACTTAAATCACTATACCTCCTATTTCACTTTTCTTATCCTTTTCAAAACTCCACCACAAACAGGACATTCCTCATAAAATTCTTCAAAGATTTTCCCACAATTCCTGCACCTATATATCCAGTAAAATTTTTCCTTTATACCTTCCTCCATTATGCCCTTGTAGTCTAAACCTAGCTCCCGGGCAACATTCTGCATGGAATAATCATCGGTCAGAAGGAGCCCTTTCTTATAATAAGCAAGAGCAATAACCTCCATATCCACCTCCGAAAGATTTGCGTAATCGCCCGTCCTTTTCGCCGCCTTTTTTACCTCCCCCAGAGCCTCTTCCGGAGGCGATATAATCTCCAACCCGCTGTTTCTCATGAATTCCAGCAGTCGCCAGGAATGACCTCCCGGTTTTATTTCCCCGATAACCCCCGGCGTCGTCGCCTTCCTTCCTTCAAAAAATATGCCGGAGAGGATGGAGGAGGTATCGAGTATGTAGAGCATCTCAGCCCAGCTTTACAGCACCTTCATCTTCTTTTTGGCGTAAATCACGCCGCCTATCACCGCCACCGCCAGGAGAGCAATTATGTAGATTCCGAAGCTTTTCTCCTTTATCTCATGGGGATAGTTGGTAGCTCCATAAACTGTGTGGCCATTGATATCCTCATTGGTATCCATCGTGGCCGGTTTTTCCCAGGAATGCACCGGACTCCATACCTTCAAATCAGGATCACCGAAATAGCAGACGTTTTCCTTTATGTCCCACCACCACTGCTTTGTCAGATAGCCGATACCGGTCTGGAGTATTCCATTCGCAAAGGCCTCTCCCGCTGTTTTCCCCAGTGCTATATCTCTCCCGAACATTTCTGCGGCAAAGGCGGAGTACCAGGATGTTTCCCAGGGATCAATTACCTGAAAGACCGAGCCGTGACGCATTAATGTGAGATGCAGATAGGTATTGGAAATCAAGCATGAGCCCGCGTTGAATCCGCAGGAATGTATGTTGCCCAGCTCCCTATCCATCTCATAGCCGGTGTAATCCTTGGTTCTCAATCTGCCAAACAGCACCGTTATTATATTCCCGTCATATCCCGCTTTCTTTCCTATCCATGTATTCTTTATTATGGGTATGTCGCTCAATCTCGCCGGCACAATATCTATGCCGAGTAGCTTGCTTTGTGATAAAACATCCGGCTCCTCTGTGCTTCCATCAAGATATCCGGGAAGGAATATCTCATATCCACGCCATGGGTTCTCATCCACCGTCGGAAGAGATATATTTATGCCAAAGAATCCGGGAACTCCATACGGATCCCAGAAAGAAAGGCTGCCTGAGTTGCCATGCCAGCCATGGGTGCATTCTATCCACATTATCACGCCCCTGTTGAGGTTATCCATGGTGGCAGAGAAGTTGGTGGTATATGCAATATCATATCCGGCCTTTTTAAGATAGAAGGGGACTATCTCGCTCTCGGTCAAATCGGGCCAGTATGAACCATATTTTCCATATTTGGCAAGCACATTATTATCTATTGGATGCGGAGATGGCTCATAATAGGGAGTTATTCCACTCGCACACGTATAATTGAATCCCCAGTATTTGCTGGCTCTTTCATTGAAGCGGTGGGCATATGTTATCCATGAATTCAACACGGGATAATTAAAATGCTCCTCCTGGCTGGGTTTCAGCACATTCAGGGCGCCAGATGGCATTCTCACGCTTTTGCTTCCATTAATCAGCTCCACACCCTCCTTGCTGAGGGCAGGATTTGCAAATATCACAGCTGGGTAGAAAACGCTTCTTGCCGCCCAGTAGGCAGTGTCCACAGGTGTGCCCATTATTCTGCCAGGATATGCAACACCCACAAACACCCTATCCCATGGTGTGCCTATGTCAAACTGGCCAGCCACAGTGATAAGGGTTTCAATTTCTCCCGGTTCATCCAGTCCCGCCTCCTTCAGGAAATTATATACTTCCCTTCCAGTAAGATACATGGCTGCCACATTTGGTTCCTCATCCCTGATGGCATGCCTCTTCCACCATTCATTGTGCCACACAACAGAGGTGGAAAGTTCCTCATGCATATCCACAGCAATCACAGGACAGCCATGGTGGGCAGCAAGATAGGCAGCAGGCCCTATATACAGGGCATTATTCTTCTCCCCTTCCGGCTTCAGTTTCTCCACCAGCCAGTAACTCCAGGGGTCTATGGTGGTGAACACCACATCATTTTCCTGAGTAATATTCTTAATATCCCCATATGCATCCAACAGTGAGACATACTCCTTTTTGATTTCCACAATGCTCTCCAGTTCCTCTTTAACGGTTGCATTTCCCCCCACATCCATGAGATATACAGACTTCACCCCAAGTTTTCTCAGGGCATTCTCCGTCTCACTTGGCACCTCATCGGGTTTCACATAGAGCAGGGGCGCATTATGAAGAGATGCAATTACCGCCCCTTCAGCAGCGTTAATTATATAGTTGGCCTGCTCCTTCGGCAGTCTGCACTCCCATGAATACTTCAGCGTATAGCTGATAGGGGAATCACTCTCGTTTAACTGAACTATTACCGCCTTGTATTTTCCTTCCCCGAGTTGGTCCATATGGAGTTTCTGTTTCGATACGTTGGTGGCCACCGCCTCCGCCACAGCCACATTGTTTTCATCCACGATGATGAGACCGAGTTTTCCACCTCCCTTCCAGGATAACTCAAAGTCGGCGTTTCTGGCCATAAAAGGTGGCACTTCAGGCAATTCCACCTCCTCACCGGGATATAGGTTAAGATCTATGTAATAGGTGACCTTTCCTGAAAGGATATCGGCAATTCTCTGGCCCATGGTTCCATGTCTCTCTCCTCCTATACCCTTGGTGGGTATATCCACTATGGCCGCCTTCCATCTTCCGGGGTTGTAAACATATGTATCCACCTCCTCATATGGCCCAACGAGAATGTTCCAGTTTTCTGAAGAAGCAACTTCCATGAGTTGATTTTCATCGTCATAGCAGTAGAGCTGGAGGTCAGGGTCTGCAGATGGAATCGTCAACCCACCCTGGAGAAGGCCGAGTGTGGCAATGAACATGAGAGAGGGCAACCAGCTGACAGAGGGCCAATAAAGGTCTGCCTTTATGTATTTATATTCCGGCGCCACATAGAAATCGCTGTATTGCGGGGCAATGGAATCCTGCTTCACCCCTGTGAGAGTTATTTCTTTTATTTCCTTGGGTGAAACCTTTCCGCTCACCTCTCCCTCTGTTCTGTTGTAGCTGCCGTACTTCACATCTCCCACCACAGCCACAACCGCCTCATCGCTGTAGCTCCAGTCATGGAGAGCAACCTTACTTGCAATATCATATATATCATTGCTTTTTATGACCGTATAATTGTCCGCCTTCCAGGGTTTCTCATTGACGTTGATATATTCTATTTCCTTCAATTTTCCAGCATATTTTATCCAATCCTCCATGAAATAGTCCAGTCCCTGGCGCGCATTCAGAGATAGCTCCTCCTGCTTCCCCTTATGATAATCATCATAGAAAAGAAGGGGGCTGGAATATATTCTGTCCGTTTCCTCATCATAGAAAACATTTGCTGGAATTGCCGCCATGTAGGCAAAGTCATCCACCATGCTGTTCTCATCAAATTTCACAAATGTTGCCTTGCTTAGGGGCACCACCTTTGTCCACGAAACACCCTCAAAACCTGATGGCAGCTTTTCCACATCCTGAGCCATGGCAGGTAGCAGCAACATTGCAACTATGGCAATGGGAATGATTTTCCTGAGCATGGTAATAAATGAGATATCAATATTTAAGTATTTCATGTATTAACTTTATGCTCAACTACACAAAACTTAGGAACATAGAACACAAAGAAAAGGCCTCCGCCTTCCTCACTTCGGTGGGAAGCGATTTCTATAAAGATGCAATAAAACACATAAAGCAACTGGAAGAAAGGCTGGAGGAGGAGAAGAGAAAAAATCCTGCCTCCAAAAAGGTTGCATTAATTGCTGATGAGATAAGGAATACCAAAAGAATATGGGAGAGCATTTTTGAGAGGAGGGAAAAGAAGATAGTTCTCGCCGCTCTGGCAACAGTAAGGGGCGGGAAGGGAATACCGGAAAATTTGACCAGAGAGGAGAAGGTTTTTTATGATTCCTTGGTAAATCTCATGAAGGAATACAGAAAAAAGATATTTGAGAGTAACGATAAGGATTTTGTGATTGTGAAAATCATGGATGATTTGCCTCCATTCATGGGTGAGGACATGAAAAAATATGCTCTCAAAAAAGAGGATGTGATATCTCTTCCTCCGGAAATAGCCAGTGTTTTAATAGAGAGAAAGGTTGCAAGAGAAGTCAAAGCAGATTTCTGATTTCTTCCACCAGTTCTGGCATTACCTCTCCAAGCCTACCTCTCACCACATAATCCGCCAGAGGCGTTATTTCCGTTTCATCCCTGTTTATCTCTATGATTTTTCCTCCATTTCTCTTCACAATCAACGGTATCTCGGCCACAGGGTATACGGCGCAGGCAGACCTTTCCAGAATTATCTGTTAAAAAGTCATAGAAATGTTTATCATAAGATAAGAAAATAGATGAAATTTTTAGGCAGGGTTTATGAAGAATATAACAAGCAAAGAACTTTTGGAAGAAAAATAGGCTATAAAGATTGGAATTGAAGATATTGTTGAAGAATACGAAGAAATATTCAAATCATAATTTATCAATCCATGAGGTATCTATTTTTCCGAATTCTTCTTCAATAATTCTCAATTTTCTCTCTTCCTTCATGCTTATCCATGGTTTTATTTTCTCTACCCTTTTAGCAGTAGTATAAGTGTCCCAAGGCACAAGTAAAAGAGGAATTTTATTTTCATCAGCCTTCTCTATTATTCTGCTTGGCGGAACAATATTGTTTGTTAGTACTATGCAGGAAGTATTTTCTTCAAGCGAAGCTATAATCATATCTGTTCTATCTCCACTTGTTATTATCAGTTTCTTGGGCTTGCTGAAAAGAGGATTTTTTATGGCATCGGATATGCTCATTGCT
>JAGGZK010000005.1 GCA_021162065.1 Thermoplasmata archaeon | reverse complement strand
TCATGTTTACCCGGCGTAGCTCAGACTGGCTAGAGCGGCGGACTGTAGTTGCAGCCAAGCGGGCCATAACCCACCGCCGCAGAAATCCGCATGTCCCCGGTTCAAATCCGGGCGCCGGGATTTTTTATGTTTTATTATGGCAGATAAAAATGCTGGATACATCCCTTCTTCCCCGTCTTTCTTGTCAATCTATTTCTCATTGGATTCAAGCCCTCGATTAATGTTATAAATTCTTTACCCATTTATAATTGAGATGTGTAAACTCTCCCATTATGGAAATTGTGATGAGGAAACGAAAAACAATGAGTATTGTATTTTCCACAAGCCCAACAAAAATGAGGACGAAGCAAGAGAATTTTATGAAAAATTTTTGAAGAGGTTTAAACATCATAAAGAAAAAATTGCGATTGGCAAAAAATTAAGATACATTTTTAGGGAAAAGATGTATTGTGCAGGATTTATTTTCCCTGAGATTCCAGAAGATATTGATTTTAGTTTTGAATATGCTATTTTTGAAAAGGAAGTCAGTTTTTTAAAAGCAATCTTTGAAGGAGAAACCAGATTTGTGGGAACAACATTTAAAGATCAAATCACATTTTATGAAACAATATTTGAAGGGTATGTTGCTTTTGGGGAACCTCTTTCTAAGACAATATTTGAGAAGATGGTTTGGTTCAATAAAACAATATTCAAGAAAATTGTTAAGTTCGATGCGGTGTTTAAAGAATTTGTGTATTTTGTTGGGACAGCTTTTGAAAAACCGGTCTCTTTTGGAGATTTTTTATCTATAACGATATTCGAAAAAGATGTCAAGTTTGAAGGGGCATCATTTAAAGAAAGTGTTATATTTGGGGCAATTTTCAAAGAGGCTGTCGGTTTTAGAAGAGTAACATTTGGAGATTTTGCTGATTTTTCAATAAAAAAAGATGAAAAATACAAATTCTACAATAAATTAACTTTTTTATCTGTAACTTTTAATGGAGGGGTCAATATAGATATTCCTTCAGAGTGGTTTAAATTACCCCAAGCTGAAGCAGAAGCAAGGAGAGTGCAACGTCTGTTCTATGAAAAAGAAGGAAGAAGAGATGATGCAGATAGAATGTTTTTGAGGGAAAGAAGAGCATTGAGAAAAATAAAAAAACAGGAAATGAAAAATCGATTGGAAAAAATGTTAAAAATTATTTTGCATCTCTCAAAAATAAAGGAGATATTCAAAAAGGCAATAAACGAGGAAGATAAAGAGAGGCAAAAAAATGTGTTATTATACTTCCCTCATACAATATTGAGTATACTAGGAATAGGGGTAGAATTTTTCCTTGCTGATTTAACGTGTGAATACGGCACAAACTGGAGAAGAGCAATTCTTTTATGGAGTGGTGTTGTTTTAGCCCTGTTTCCGTTTCTTTATTTCATTTCTAATGGTGTGAAAGTTGGTTCTTTTCTGGATTATTTCTACTTCAGCATTGTTACTGCCACCACCCTTGGCTATGGTGACTTTCATCCCATTGGTATCGGAAAAATTCTTGCATCTGTAGAGGCAATATTCGGCACATTCATGTGGGCCGTCTATATTGCCGTCTTTGCAAGGAAATACATGCGATGATTAGGGTCTCAACCTCTTTCTATCTCTTGGGAATAAGATGCATTCCCTTATGTTGCTTCTGTTCAGCAACCGCATGAGCAGGCGTTCTATTCCATAGCCGAAGCCACCATGTGGGGGCATTCCATAACGGAAGGCATTAAGATAATCCTCGAAATTATCCACATTCATCCCCAGTTCCTTCATTCTGCTGACAAGCATCTCATAATCATGTATACGCTGCGCCCCCGATGAAATCTCCATTCCCTTGAATTCCAAATCGAAAGCTCTTGCATATTTACCATCTGCCATGGCATAGAAGGGCTTTGCCTCTAAAGGAAACCGGGTGATGAAGTACACATCATAATCCAGATGTTTTGCCAGCATATTCTCCTCATCCGTGCCCAAATCATCACCCCATTTGAAATCCATCTCCTTCTGCAGAATCTCCACCACCTCATCGTAAGATATGCGGGGATAGGGCAAAGAAGGCAAATCAATCTTAACTCCCAGAACCTCAAGCTCCCTGCTGTTTTCCTCCAGAATTTTCTGGATGATGGCATTGGTAAGCCCCTCTGCTATCTTCATCACATCCTCCTCATTCTCAATAAATGCCATCTCTATATCTATGGCAGTCGATTCATTCAAATGGCGAGATGTATCATGCTCCTCCGCCCGGAAATACCAAGCGATTTCATACACTCTATCCAGCCCTGAAGCCATAAGCATCTGCTTGTACAGTTGAGGGGATTGCACCAGATAGGCATCGTTCCCAAAATAATCTATTCTAAAGACCTCTGTTCCGCCTTCGGAAGAGGATGCGGATATTTTCGGGGTATGAACCTCTATAAACCCATTTTTTCTCAGAAAATCCGCCGCCGCCCCCAGCATGGTGTGGCGAATCATGAACACTGCCTTCGTTTCATCTCTTCTCAAATCTATTATTCTATTGTCCAGACGGGTGTCGAAGTCCACATTGACCTTGTCCACCACGCCCATGGGGAGAGGCGTCTGGGCTATGGAAAGCACCTCCATTTCCTCCAGCAGAAGTTCCCAGCCGTTCATCACCTTCTCATTTTTCTGGCACGTGCCCACAGCAGATATCACACTCTCTCTGGTCAACGATGTTATCTCCTTAAAAATCTCCGGATTCTGCTTTTTGATGGCGGTAATCTGCATCCTCCCCGTTCTGTCCCTCAATATTATGAAGGCGATGCCGCCCAGGTTGCGTATGTCCTCCACCCATCCCGCAACCCTCACCTTTTCTCCATCCATCTCAGGGCTAATATCCATGGCATAATGGCTTCGAAGCATATTCATGATAGGGCTGTGTGTTATATTTTTTGTGGAGCAAAGAGGGCACGCCATTGTAGACCCAAAATAAACAAAAATAATATATCCCAAAAGTTAGTTAAAACATAATAAGGTGGCCTGATGATAAAAAAGATTGTTATTCCCACAGATGGTTATGGGCTTGAGGATCATGTCATAAGATATGTGGCCCGTGCCTTTCCCTCGGCAGAATTCTATTTGATGAGTGTGATAAATACATGCGAGAGGGGCGTGCAGCTTACGACTCTGCTGTATAAAGAAATGAAGGAGAGTGCAGAAAAGGCTATAGAAAGAGGGAAAAAACTCCTCGAGGAGGAAGGGGCAAAGAATGTAAAGACAAGGATTCTGGAGGGTCTGCCATCCAAAAAAATAGTTGATTACGCATGGAGAAGGGATGCGGATATGATTGCCATGAGAGTCTACAGCAGAAAAACCACCGCCTCTGCCCAGAGAATTGGCTCAACGGTGAAGAATGTTCTGAAAAAAAGCCATATTCCCGTGCTCACAATTGCCTCAGAATGCAATAAATTACCGATAAAAAGGGTTCTTTTCGCCACAGACGGCACGCACAAAAGCGAGAGGGCAAAGAACTTTGCCATTCTCTTCTCTTCATATTACAAGGCGGAGATGGAAGTCATACATGTGATGGAGAATGAATCAAAAGAGAATCATGGAAAAAATATAATGGAGAACGTAAAATGGAAGGCGGCATTTATGGATGTGAACGTAACAACATATCTGGAGAAGGGGGATGTGGTTGAAAAGATACTGGAACATGCGGAGAATAATGATGTTCTTATAATGGGTCTCGGAAGAGAATTTTTATTCTGGCATTATCTCGGCCATGTGACGCAGGCCATATGCACCCATTCCCCCATTCCCATCATATTTGTGAGACACATGAAAAAGAGGTGGGAAAAACGGATGCGGCGCAAATAGTTGCAGTTGCCATATTCGTAATAAGCTATGTGCTTATATTCAGCGGGAGACTGGAAAGAAGCGTTGCCGCCCTGCTGGGGCTCTTTCTGATGGCATCTGTGGGCTACATCTTTGGTTTTCTTACCTTTGAGAGCATGATTTCCCATGTGGACTGGGATGTTGTGATTCTCCTCTTCGGAATGATGACATACGTCGGCCTAATGGCAAAAACGGGCTTTTTCAAATACATAGCGGTGAAGGCCATAAAGATGTCGAGTGGGAATCCATGGCTGATATTTCTTTACCTTAGTTTGATAACCACCTTTGTTTCCATGGTCATAGACAATGTAACAACTATTCTGCTCATGATTCCCCTAACCGTGGAGGTGGCGGAAATGCTCGACATAAATCCTGTGCCCGTGATGCTGGGGGAAGCTGTTCTTTCAAATGTGGGAGGCGTGGGGACCATGATAGGAGACCCGCCGAACATAATGATAGGGCTTGCCTCCGGCTATTCCTTCAATGATTTTGTGCTGAATCTCTTTCCCCCTGTCATTGCATCCCTCATTATTTCCATATTGCTTGCCAGAGTAATATACAGAAAATGGATGAAGGAGAACGCAAAAAACATGGAGCATCTGGCAAAAATGAGGGCATCAAGATATATAAGGAATAAGAAAAGGATGCATCGCCTTCTCTACCTCCTGTTTGCCATGATTTTTTTCTTTGCCACCGGAGCATATACGGGCGTATCCCCTGCCTTTGTTGCCCTCTCCGGAGGCATAATGGCGATGCTCCTCTGCATGGAGGAGCCGAAGGAGGCATTCAAGGCGGTGGAATGGCCCACCCTTGTCTTTTTCATAGCTCTTTTTTCCCTTGTCGGAGGACTCCAAGAAACTGGAGTGCTTGATGAATTGGCTGGCAGAATAGCGTCCCTTTCATCCAGCATTTTTGCGCTCTCGGTGGTAATTCTGTGGGTCTCAGGCATAGCCTCCTCCTTTGTGGACAATATTCCTATAACGGCAGCATTCATCCCTGTGGTTGCCGCCCTTTCCACCACGGGCAATGCCAGCATTCTGTGGTGGGCCCTCGCCATGGGGGTAGGAATGGGGGGCAACATAACACCCATTGGCTCCTCCGCGGGAGTGATAACTGTGACCCTTTCAAAGAGATACGGGCATGAGATAATGGGGAGGGAATGGGTAAAATTCGGCACCGTTGTGGGAATAGTGAGCATGGGGGTGTGCACACTCTTTCTTTACTTCATGATTTAATCTGAAATAATTTTACATTATTTTTCCCTGATTTATCTGTAACTCTCCCGGTATATATAGTTTTGTTCTCACACAACAATTTTGTTGGAAATTAGCAATATATATGGTTATATAATATATTGTTGGACAATGAGAGAAATGTACTCCTTTGAAAAAATGGATGACATGCATCAAAACCTCCGCATTCAGAGCAAAAATGACGGAGTATTCATAGCCGATAGCGGGGGCAACATAATTTACGCCAACGACAAGGCGGAATTCATCTATGAAATGGAGAGAGAGGTAAAGAAGATTATAAGGAACGGGAGCATGCATTTCGTGGTGGATGAAAAGGAAATTTCTCTCTACTCCATGATGAATGGCAAGGGAAAACTCTTCTTTGGAGTAATAAGGGATAGAAGCGAATTCATCAGAATGATGAAGACTGTCGCTGCTGCCTACGAGGGCATGAAGGCCTTTAAGGAGGATGTGGCCCATTATTTTTTCAATCCCATATGCATAGCCAAGGGATATCTCCAGCTTGCCATGGACGGCGAGAAGGACATAGAGGAGAGGAACAAGATGGAGAAGGTGAAGACGGCCATAGAAAGGATAGAGGCAGTGGTCAGAAACATAGTCATGAACGGGAAAATAACCGAATAATTGTTTTTAACAAATTCTCGCAAAGAATTAATATGGGAGCATTCTATACCTATGGAATGATGAGGATTGCTTGGCTGATTTGATGATGAATAGCAAGCCTCCTGACTAAACTATCCTCCACCTTGTTTCCTTCCCCACATCCTCCAGCTCTATGCCCATATTTTTCAGTCCATCTCTTATTTCATCCGCAAGAGCGTAATTCTTCTCCATCCTTGCCTTCCTCCTTATTTCTATGAGAGCCTCTATTATTTTCTCTGATTCTGCCTCTTTTATTCCATATTTATCCGCCAATTTCCTTAACGCCCCCTCATCCACCTTCTTTTTTTCCTCCTGCAGGAGGGTGAGAACATTGGCCATTTTCAGAAATGTCTCAAGGGCACTCCTGCATGCTTTGCTGCTAACCTTTCCTTCCATCAGATATTTGTTGCTTTCCCTCACCAGATCAAACAGCGCCTCTAATGCTCGAGGGGTGTTGAAATCATCATCCATGGCATCTTCAAATTTCTTTTTTGCCTCCTCCACTTTTTTAAGAAAATCCATCGCTTCTTCATCCATCCTTTCTTCCTCCGCCTCCCTCCTTGCCGCTTCCTCCAGTTTCTCCCTGGCTATTCTTAATCTCTTCACGGCATTCTCCGCGTTCTTCAACGCTTCCTCGCTGAAATCGGCAGGGCTTCTGTAATGGTATGAGGCAAAGAAGAAGCGTATAACCTCTGGGTCCCACCTCTTTATGGCATCCCTGACATTTATAATGTTCCCTATGGATTTGCTCATCTTCTCTCCTTCCACCTTCAGCATGCCGGAGTGCATCCAGTAATTCACAAAGGTTTTGCCATATGCCGCCTCCGCCTGGGCAATCTCGTTTTCATGATGGGGGAATATCAAATCCTGCCCTCCGCCATGTATATCGAAGGGGATGCCAAGGTAGAGGGAACTCATGACGGAACACTCTATATGCCATCCGGGTCTTCCCTCGCCCCACGGACTCTTCCATTTCGGCTCCCCCGGCTTTGCCGCCTTCCAGAGGGCGAAATCCTCCGGCTTCTTTTTCTTCTCTCCCGGCTTTATTCTTGCCCCCGCCTTAATCTGTTTCATGTCCTGGCCCGATAACTTTCCGTATTCCTGGAATTTCTCCACACTGAAATATACATCGCCATCTGCCACATATGCGTAGCCCCGGCGAATAAGAAGGGAAGTGAGTTCTATCATGCCGTCGATGTGTTCACTCGCTTTGGGATAAAAGTTTGCCTTTCTGACGCCAAGCGCCTCCATGTCTCCAAGGGCTCTTCTGGCGTAGTAGTCCGAGTATTCCAGCGGATCCATATTTTTTTCTGCGGCCGCCTTTATTATCTTATCATCTATGTCGGTTATATTCTGAATGTAATTGACCTCATAACCCTTATACTCCAGATATCTTCTTATTATGTCGAAGGCAACATATGTGCGGGCATGCCCTATATGGGCATCGCTATATGTCGTCATGCCGCACACATACATCCTCACCTTTCTGCTCTCCATGGGAATGAATGGCTCCTTTTTTCTGGAGAGTGTGTTGTAAATCCTGAGCATAATGGGAAATATGACACTGCTATTAAAATTTAGTATATGCACGAATGCTTCATCTCTGGCAGAATTAAAGAAATGTTTATTTATCTCGCTTCCATAATGGGTTAACATGGACTATGCTCTTATATTTGTGACAGCCCTGATGGCTTTCAGCTGGGGAATGCTATTTGCCTTCTGGCTCATATTCGCCAGAACAGCCAGCAGGGTTGCCTCTCTCCTTTCAAGAATAACCGGCAAGGAGGTGACGCTGGAGGAGGTTTATCAGACGCTCAAGAATATAATCGATAAGGCATACGAGGAAATGAGAAGGGAGGAAAATGAAAATCCAAAAAATAATAAATGATACATACGAGCAGATTCATCGCATAAGGACGAATCTGGCCTATCTCTACAAATTCATAAAGTTCGTCACCCCCTTCCTCACCATCGCCTTCTACTTCGTCTTCGTCTTTGATTATCTCGCTCCAGATACGGCAGGAAAATACGGTGCCCTCGTCCTGGCATATCTTTTTCCGCCGGCGGGCAAGGAGAGCATCATACCTTTAATGCTCAGCTCGGACATACCCATATGGATTGTGTGGAGCACCATCATAATAATGGATGTCATAAGCGCCTCCATCATAGCATACAACTGGTGGTTTGCAGAGCTGATAATAACCCATATTCCCTTCCTTGATAGAGGATATGCATGGCTGCAGAGAAAGGCGGAGAAATTCAAAAAGAAAAAGCTTCTGACCCTGAGCCTTCTCCTCTTCATGATAGTTCCTTTTCAGGGAACGGGAGGCATAAGCACTCCTATTTTGTCGCGTTTCTTAGGTGTGGAGGCAAAAAAAACCGTGCTCATCGTATTTGTGGGTTCCATGATAACAACAACCCTCTGGATTCTCTGGTGGAAGGGATTTCTCGATTTTCTAAGCGGAATAATTTAACATGGGCAATCCAAAAGCATTTTTATGCGATTTTCATTTCCTTTCATGAAAATACTGGTTACGGGTGGAGCGGGATTCATAGGGAGCCATCTCATAGATGCCCTTCTTGAGCGGGGAGATGAGGTGATATGCTTCGATAACTTTTCTTCTGGGCGGAGGGAATTCATAGAGCATAATCTCGGCCAGATGGAACTGGTGGAGGGAGATCTGCTTAACAAAAGTGATATTGAAAAAGCGATAAAGGGGTGCGATGCTGTTTTCCATCTCGCTGCCAATCCTGATGTGAGAAGTGGCGCTGGCAACACAAAAACCCACTTCGATAATAACATAGTGGCCACCTACAACCTGCTGGAGGAAATGAGAGAAAATGGCGTCACAAAAATCGCCTTTACCTCCTCCTCCACCGTTTATGGAGAAGCAAGCGTTATACCCACGCCTGAGAACTATGGCCCACTTATACCCATATCCATTTATGGGGCATCCAAGCTTGCTTCCGAGGCGCTAATTGCCTCCTACTGCCACACCTTTGACATGGAGGCCATAATATACCGGTTCGCCAATGTGGTGGGACCCAGAAGCACACACGGCGTCATATACGATTTCATAAACAAGTTGAAGGCAAATCCGGAACAGCTGGAAATTCTTGGAGACGGGACGCAGAAGAAATCATATTTATACATAGACGACTGCATAGATGCCATGCTCTTCGGATTTGACAGAATGAAGGAAAAGGTGGAGATATACAACATCGGCTCCGAGGACTGGACGGATGTGAGGACAATAGCAGATATAGTGAGTAGCGAGATGGGATTAAGGCCGGAGTATAAATTCACAGGCGGCCTAGATGGCAGAGGGTGGAAAGGCGATGTCAAATTCATGCGCCTGGACATATCAAAATTGAAGGAGAGGGGATGGAATCCCCGCCACACCAGCAACGATGCCATAAGAATGACAGCAAGATGGCTCATAAAGGAGATTGGATAGATTGAACATAAAACCTTAATATTTATTCCCCATATAGCAGTATGAAAAAGTTTGCAGCCGTGATGGCATTTCTAATGTTTCTGCCCGCAGCCAGCGCCGGCTTTATTTCCTCATCCCTCACCCTTGAGGTGGAAGAACCTCCTGCTGTGCCGGTGGATGGAAGCGTCAATGTGGTGGCAAACGTAACCCTTTCATGGGGATTTGGAATGTTTTTCCCCCTGCCCGTTACGGTGGAGATGAGCGTCGAAAATGTTTCCGACTGGCTTTCTGTGAGTATAACCCCTGACAATTTTGTTATAACACCCTCGGGATTCACAGGCGGCGAAGCATCGAAAGATGTTACCATAACCCTCCGCTCCCGGAAGGAAACCGCCGCCTTCGTCTCGGAGGCAATAACCCTGAGGGCAAAAACCAGTGGCAACTTCCTTCTGAGGGGTGCGGAGGCGAGCAAACAGGTGTATGTGATGCAGGGTTTTGCCGATAACGGCATAACGGTGGAGGCGCCTTCCGCACTGCATCTCTATACGGGAGAGGAGAAAACACTCTATTTCAATGTGACAAATAAATGCAACTCGGCCGTATATCTCACCATAGAACCGGAGAATGTCACAGGTTTTACCATCGCCAGTGGTAGCAGCATATCCATCCCATCTGGAGAGAGAAAGACGGTATCGGTGAAGGTTAAGGCGGATGAATCCACGGAAGAAAATGCCATTTTCCGGTTCGGATACTATCCTCCAGGGCATGAGGAGCTGAAAAACTATGAAAGCGTTGAACTATCCTTGGAAAGTCATGCCAGACCGGGAGGTGGCTCTCTGGCCATGGGAATCGTTGTGGCTCTGGTGATAATATTAATAATAGCAGGCATATGGAAGAGGAAGAGATAGAGAGAATAGTGGAAAGGCATGAAAAATATCGCCTTGGAGGCATAAATCTTATTCCATCCGAAAATTTTATAATGCCAAGGGCGAGGAATCTGCTTTCCTCAGATCTTGCAGGAAGATATGAAAGCGAGTGGTATGGAGGGAGCAGGTATGCAAGGGAAATCTGCGAGCGAACGGTGGCACTTGCAAAAAAACTTTTCGAGGCAAAACACGCCATAGTAACGCCTCTCTCCGGCAACATATGCGACCTTGCCGTCATCTTCTCCTTTACAAAATCGGGAGATACGGTGGCAGGTGTGCCGAAGGAGCATGGAGGATATCCCTTCGGCTATGAAAAATTCGAGAGAAAATTTTATCCCCTGCCCATGAAGGATTATGTGGTGAACGCTGAGGAAGTAAAGAACATGGAAAAGGATTTTCCCCTCATCTTGCTGGCATCCTCCATAATACCCTTCCCCCATCCCGTAAGAAGCATACGTGATGCAATGAGAGGGTGGATGGCATATGATGCATCTCATGTCCTCGGATTGATAGCAGGTGGAAAATTCCAGCAGCCATTGGAGGAGGGAGCGGATGTCATGATTGGCTCAACCCACAAAACTTTTCCCGGGCCCCAGGGAGGGATAGTGGTTACAAACAGCGACGAGGTGGCTGAGAGAATGGAGAAATATCTCCTTTTCGATTATGATGAGGGAATAGGACTTGTGGACAACCCGCATGTCAACAGAATAGCAGCCCTTGGCGCCGCCTTAGAGGAGATGATTAGGAACGGGAGAGAATATGCGTCAAGGGTGATAAGGAATGCCAAGCATCTCGCAAGAAATCTCCATGAAGGTGGATTGAGGGTGAGATTTGAGGAAAGGGATTTCACGGAAAGCCATCAGATTCTGCTGGATATGGAAAAGGAGGAGGCAGGGAGGCTTTACAGAAAACTTGAAGAAAATGGGATTTTCATTGACTGCATAGGTAGGATAGGAGTGGCGGAGGTGAGCCATATCGGAATGAAGGAGGAGGAAATGGAGAAAATAGCACACCTCATACTGGATGTCATGAAAGGAAAAGATGTGAGAGAGGAAGCGAAAAAACTCGCCATGGAATTTTATTCTACTTTCTGACCTTCCTTACCACATCAAGTACTGTGCCATCTCTGAACTCTATTATTGAGATGATGTCATCCTCCAGTTCCGGCTCGGGCGGTGTGCCAACCATCTCCTGTGCCTTCTTCTGCAAATCCCATATGTCCACCACGTCCACCTTTCCCTTCACCGCTTCCAGGAGGTCTTCCCTTTCAGGATTTACCGCTATGCCATGGTCCGTCACCACAACGTCCACCGTATCTCCCGGAGTTGAAACGGTGGTCACGCTCTCCCTCACTATTGGGATTTTCTTTCTCACCAAGGGAATGGTTATGACCGTCACATCGCTTCCTGCCGCCGCATCCTGATGGCCGCCTATGCCGTGCAGAAGCATTCCATCGCTATGGGTGTTCACATTCACATTGAAATGCACATCCACCTCAGTGGCGCCAAGGAAGCAGGCGTTCTGCCGGTTAACAATGCATCCTGCCGTATGTGGGTCACCGAACATTATGTGGGAAACCTCCACATGGTCGGGATTTCTGCCGATGGATTCCACAGCCCTCAGATCAAAACTCTGGGCGTCAAGGATGCGGGATATGGTTCCGTCCTCCAGCATATCCACCACATAGCCAGTTATTCCTCCCATGACAAATCCACCCTTTATTCCCTTGCTTTTCATGTAATCATGGAGAAATTTGGTGACGGCAAGGCTTATCCCTCCCGCACCTGCCTGAAATGAAAAGCCATCCTTTATCACGCCTGCCGCCGCCAGAAATTTCACCACATCTCTGGCTATTCCAAGGCGTACAGGATCTGTGGTTATCTTCATTGTTCCCGTCTGAATGCCCGCTGGGTCGCCAATGGAGTTCACCTTCACCACATAATCAACATATATCTGGGGGATGGATATGGGGGCAGCGGGATATGGCACCAGGTTATCGGTCACCACGACCACCTTGTCGGCATACATGGCATCGGCATAGGCAAAACCCATGGCTCCAAAGGCGGATTGCCCCATCATTCCGTTGCAGTTTCCATAGTCGTCAGCCATGGATGCCGCCAAAAATGCCACATCTATGTGCAGGTTGCCGCCCTTAACAGCCCTTGCCCTCCCTCCATGGCTTCTCAGAACCACAGGCTCTTTGAGGCCGTGAGTGGAGACATATGCACCAATCGGCCCGTTCATGCTCCCCTCTATGGCCGTTATCACTCCATTTTTTATATGTTCTATGAGTTTTTCATGAACAGGAAATAGGGCAGTGGATGCAATCTTTATATCCTTTATACCCATCCTTGCGATTTCATCCACCACCATGTTCACCATGGCATCACCGTTGCGAAGATGATGGTGGAAGGATATGGTCATGCCATCGCTCAGTTCAACCTTTTTTATTACCTCCCTTATGGACTCCACCACCTTTTTCTCCCCGGGAAAAACGGCTTTGAGAGGCGGGGAATATCTCCTTCCACCGGGCCTCGATGAGAACGGACCAAAATAGGGTATTATTTTTCTTCCAGAAATCTCCTCCGGCAATTCTCTTCCAATGGAGTTCAGCATAAAGTAAATCAGGAAAGAATTTATTAAGATTATGAATTGATGCGAGCCATCACTTTCTCCAGAGAGGTGATATTTCCCGCAGTTTTTCCACTATCCGGGGAAGAACTTCCAGGAAATAATCCACCTCCTCCTCCGTGTTTTCCCTGCCGAGTGTTACGCGGAGAGAGCCGTGGGCATCTTCCGGCTTTATGCCAGTTGCAAGGAGAACATGGGATGCCTGCAATTTCTTCGAGGAGCAGGCGGAGCCAGTAGATGCTGCAATCCCCTTCTGATTCAGAAGAAGTATGAGGCTTTCCCCCTCTATACCCCTGAAGTAAAAACTGGCATGATGGGGAAGGCGATTGCTCGGATGACCCGTCAAATAGGACTCCTCTATGTTAAGCACCTCCCGAATGATTTTGTCCCTCAATTTTTTGAGATGAGCAGCATCTTTCTCCATTCTATTCATGGCAATCTCGCATGCCTTCGCAAGGCCCACTATTCCCGCCACATTTTCAGTGGATGAGCGCAATCCCCTCTCATGCCCCCCTCCATGAAGAATCGGTTCTAATCTGACCCCTCTTCTCACATAAAGAGCGCCAACTCCCTTGGGACCATAAATTTTGTGGGATGAGATGGAAAGCATATCCACATTCATCTTTTTGACATCAACCGGTATTTTACCAACGCTCTGCACCGCGTCGGTGTGAAATAATATTCCATGCCTTCTGGCTATTTTCCCGATTTCCTCCACCGGTTCAATTGTGCCTATCTCATTGTTGGCATGCATTATGGATATGAGTATGGTATCCTTTCTTATCGCCGCCTCCACCTTATCAGGCATCACAGAGCCATATTCATCCACAGGAATATAGGTGACATCGAAACCCTTCTTTTCAAGATAGCGACATGTTTCCATAACCGCAGGATGTTCTATGCCGCTGGTTATTATATGCCCCTCTCCAAATCTGTAGGCAATGCCCTTTATTGCCAGATTATCGCTTTCCGTTCCACTTCCTGTAAAAATGATTTCATCGCTGTCCGCATTTATCAGTTTTGCCACCTTCTCCCTGCTTTTCTCCAGTGCTTCCCTTGCTTCCATCCCGAAAGAGTGAAGGCTGGAGGCATTTCCAAATTTTTTATCAAAATACTCCGTCATGGCATTAACTACCTCGGCATCAACAGGGGTGGTGGCCGCGTGGTCAAAGTAAATTCTCATATTACACCGTAATAGTTAAAAAGGATATAAGGTTTTCTCTGCATGAAATTGAAATGCGAGGAGATGGCAAGTAAAATCCTCCCCGCCATAAGAGCAGAGATTGCAATAAAGCTCTACACAGAGTATGGAATAAAGCAGATGGAGATATCCAAAATACTTGGCATAACCCAGGGTGCAGTGAGTCACTACCTCACTTCCTTTAGAGGCAAGGAGAGGGAAAGGATAAGGAACAATCCGGAAATAAACAGGGAGATGGACAAACTTGTCTCATCCCTTCTCAAAGGAAAATTTGAGGATGAGATAATCTGCCGCATATGCAAAATGGTGAACGGCTCATCTCCCAGCCTTTAACATGTTTTCAAGCGGTTTTCTTGCCCTTTCCATTATTTCCTTGTCGAGAATTATCTCGGGCTCCATTGTTTCCAGTGCCTTCACCACCGACTTCAGTGTAATCTTCTTCATGGTGGGGCATATGGCCGTCTCCACCGGATAAAATTCCTTGTCGGGCATCTCCTTTTTCATCCGGTAGCATAGCTCCCTTTCCGTGGCCACTATAAACTCTCCTGCTTCAGATTCCATGGCATACCTCACCATTCCCTCGGTGGATGCCACCTTGTCCGCCATATCTATTATCTCGGGTGTGCATTCGGGATGGGCGAGGATTATTGCTTCGGGATGCTTTTTCTTCAACTCTATTATGTCTTCTGCGGTTATCCCCATGTGGGTGGGGCAGAAACCCGGCCACAGCACCACATCCTTGTCTCCAACGAATCTTTTGACATACATGCCCAGATTCTCGTCAGGGGTGAAAATAACGCCATCCGGCATATTCGTCACAATCTTCACGGCATTGGCGGAGGTACAGCATATATCGCTCACTGCCTTGACCTCCGCAGAGGTATTTATATAGGAAACAATGTCATAATCGTATTCTTCCTTCATCTTCAGCAATGACTGGGCATCCACCATCGCCGCCATGGGGCACTTTGCCTCCATGTTGGGGAAAAGAACCACCTTGTCAGGATTTATTATTTTAGTCGATTCCGCCATGAAGTCCACACCGCAGAAGACAATGACATCCGCATCCGTTTCCCTTGCCTTCATCGCCAGTGCCAGAGAATCTCCGACGAAATCTGCGATATCCTGTATCTCCGGCCTCTGATAGTTGTGGGCAAGTATCACCGCATTTCTCTTCTTCTTGAGTTCTTCAATCTTCCTCACACTGGTATAGGAAGGGTTTAATATAAATTTTGCTGGAGAATGACATTCAAAAATCTAAACGCTTCTGCTTGCATCCTCTATGTGGAACCATATCTCTCCATCAACCCCTCCCATGTGATACTCTCCGCAATCCTTGCTTATGTTGAAATTTACCGCGTAGACTGGCTCATTTCCCTCGAACACCCTAACAAAATCATAGTCGGGTATGCCGTCCTTTGTATCTATCAATTTTTTTTCAGAGCCCGTATCCCTATCCTTCACCACAATCATGAGGGGCGATGAGATATTTCCTGGCAGCCCCGCATCCATTATGTCAAGGGATGCGGTGAAATTAAGGATTTCCGGATGGAGGGGAATGATGGTTTCATGGAATTCTTTCTCAGCCTCACCCGTGGAGATGTTTATCGCCAGCTCTATTATGCCGTCATCCGGGCCATCAAGATAGGAAACCACCTTTATCTCCTCTATGGTGACATTGATTCTTAAATCTCTTAGGGGATCCATATCCATGCCATCATTGTAACCATCGTTGTCCACATCCCTGTCCTGCACATACTGGAGTATCTTTTTGTGGGAAACGTTGTGATGCTTATAATACTTTATCTCCTCATAGTCAATAAACCCATCCTCATCCACGTCATGCTGCCAGTTTGTGGGATCTGTGCCAATCTGCTTTTCCTCATAATCGGTGAGGCCGTCGCCGTCCGTATCCTTTTTGGTTGGATCTGTGGCGCCCCCTTCGTAGGTAAATTCCTCAAAGTCGGTGAGGCCGTCGCCGTCCGTATCCTTAGCGGAGATATTGGATGTGACGTGATATACGGTAGCATTTTTCTCCTCCGGATAATACACACGGACATCCCAGCCCTCGATCTCCCTTTTATCCGGCAGCCCATCTCCATCCTTGTCATTTTCGTTCTTTATGCAGCCAGTAAGAGGAATAGCCAGCAGAATAAATGCCACAAGAATAGCGGGTGCCTTCATTTTCGCACTTTTCTCCTCGCTTCCATCTCCCTATCAATTTTTGTCTCCAGAATGGAGAAAGAATGCTGAAGATTTCTCATTATCTCGTCCGCCATGTTTCTCATGGCTTCCCTTTCCTTCTTGAGTAAAAGTTGCTTCCTCCTGAGAGGAGCCAGCAGCCGCTCCACCTCTATCTCATCCGGCTCTATTATTTTGGCCCTTCTTTCATCTACCCTGTATTCAGGTATGGCTGGCATCGCCGGCTTGGCTGGCTCCGGCGGGAGTTTGAGTTCCGGCATGGTTATATCCACCTTTATTCCCTTCCTTTTTGCCTTCTCCATCTTCTCCTTCAATCTCCTCTCCAGTTTTCCGTATTCCCTCTTTATTTTGTTGCATGCCTCCACCCATTCTTTGTGGAGAGGTTCCCACGAGTTCCTCCACTCCTTCCTTATTTTCTCCTCCAGCTGTCTCTGCTTCGCCTTTCTTATCCTTTCCAGACGCTCCATGCTTTTTGCTCCGGAGAGATTTTCCTTCATGAAGTACTTCGCCGATTTCCACTCCTCCTTCATCTGGGCGAGGGTCGCTTTTCTTTTTGTGGGCGGCATGGCAGCCAGTTCCTTTTCCTCCTCCTTCCACGGCTTCGGGAGATATGATAGAGGATTGTTGCGATGATGAACAATGACACCCAGAAGGGCAAGTATCAGCAGAGAGGGAAGAATGCTGAGGGCAGCCACTATTTCCCCCAGGGTCATATGGAAGCCCTCCACTGCTATAATGACGGCAACCGCCCTGGAGTTGAGAGACATCTGGGAGCGAACATTGACCATTATGAAATATGTCCTCTGCTGAACATATATTCCCTCAGGAGGCACCTCAAAAGAAACGTATACAGTTGCCCTCTGTCCCGGTGTCAGAATTATGGGATTCTGGGAAACAGCCATCCTCCAGTTTGGAGGGGTATAAACGGGGTCAACATAAAATCTGTCCTCATAGTTGCCATAGTTAATTATCTCAATGGGAACAGTGTAAATGCTTTCCTGCTTTCCCTTAATGAAGGTCGCATTTGTCTTGGCATCGAAGGAGTGGTATTGCGTCGCCTTCACCTGAAACGTGAAATTTCCATAATGCCAGTTGCCGTAGATGTCGCGCAACTTCCCGTAGAGATGGATGGTAGCATAGTTGGAGGGTCTGGCAGATGGTGAAACGGAAACCTTTCCTATTTTGGTTTCATTGGGCAAAAAATAACTCCATGAGGGGGAGACATAAACATTCCATCCCTCTCCCTCCACCTCCACATTGAACTCCACATAGAAAAGATAGAGGTTCGTTTGCATACTGCCGCCATTGTAGTATTTGAATAGGAAGGAATACTGATCTCCCGGCTTCACTTCGGCCGTCACGCCATTCACCGGCTCAATTTGCAGATTTATAAACTGGGCAAAGGGCTCCTTAGCATCGGCAAAACCAACTAAATCAACTACTGGGAAAATAAGGATTATGAGAAGGAGGGAAAGGGTTGCATGTCGCATATTACTTTTTCTTCTTTCTGGCAATCAGCACGCCTGCTATCGAAAGTCCTGCAATCATGATGATGGCATCGAAGCCAGGCACATAGAATCCCTTATTCTTTGCCATGAAGTAGGCAGTGGTTTCGTATTTTGTCACCAGATCGATTTCATCTGTACGGCGAACCCATTTTCCACCTTGGTACTCGTAGTAAGGGGCCTCTGAGCGTGCCTTTGCCTTTATGGCGAAATCCTCCCAGTCATTATGGTAAGATATGACTGTTCCATGAGGAGATGTGAGAGTTATGGTAACAGTGGCATATGGAAATGTATCATCGCCTGGCTGCTTCGGCTCTATCACAACGGTGGACGGGCTTATCACATATCTCCAGTCGCCCGGCTCCTTCTCCGCCGTCAGGTCGACAATAACCCTGGAATTGCCGTAATTGTAGATGTTCACAATGAAAGGCAGCTCCCTATCGGGAGATGTTCTCTCTATTGGCTGAAGGGCGCTTATGGCTATCTCGGTATAGGGGTTATAACCCACAAGGAGGGAGATTTTTCCTTCCTCTATCTGCCTGAAGACACCGCCCGTGACCAGTTTGCCCCTTATGGCCAGCTCCACGGTTCCGGAGTCGCCCGCCTGGCGGTCATGCTCCTTCACCTGCATTATCAGCTGCACATTCTTGTTGACTCCAGGTTTCAAAACAAATTTCTGTGGAGAGGGTATGACGGTAAGCCATCCGGGGCTGTTCTCAACGCTCACCTCTGCATAAACAGGCAGGTATCCAAAAATCGCCGGCTGATAGGATACGGTCAGGGTGACCTCCTGAATTCCATATCGCTCCACATAGGCAATGGAATTGCTGGCTGTCACTTCCATGGTTCCCCAGGTTATGGCGGAAGCCCCCTGGACACTCAACAACATCACACCGACGAAAGCCATCATAAATATTTTCTTAAACATTTTTTAACCCTCCAGATAATTTGATATTGAGAATTCACTATATATTTTTTTCTTTCTCATATTTCTTCCTCTTCCTCCTCTTCCTCCTCTCTTGGAATCTCAACCTTCTCAGGGAAATAGCTCAGGATTATTATATCACCCACAGCAGAAACCCAGCGATAGGGTACGGCAACATCCATTCCCTGCTCCACCATCTCCTTGCGCGTATTGGTAAGCACGAGTTTGTCCACCCGCCTCTCATCCACATCTATTATGACATCCCTTACCTCTCCCACGTATATACCTCTGTTGGTATAAACCGGCAAATTTATGAAATCTGTCACTTCCATTTTCCCACCAACCTTAATATAGAATTATTTTAAATAATTATGCCTTATGCTTTTTCTCCCATTCCTTTTTTATTTCCTCCGCCATCTCTCCATCCTCCACTATAAGAGCACCCTCATACCCACAATCCCTGCATCTCCATTTACTCCATGTCTGCGGAAGAACCCATTCAACGTTGGTGGAGCCGCATCTCGGGCAGTGTTTCACCATGGAATCTAATTTATAGCCCCTATATATCTATTCTCCATGGGAATTGCCTCCTTCATAGCCACGGTCATATTTATCTCCCTGAGCGGCGTTCTAATGCCAGGGCCACTCCTTGCCACCACTCTCGCCGAGGGAAGAAAAAATAGGTTTGCGGGCCTTGTCATCGCCTCAGGGCACGCCATGGTGGAGGTTCCTATAATCATCTTTCTTTTCACGGTGGGAAGGATGGAGATGGGAAATGAGATAAAAGCAATTATAGGGCTGGCCGGCGGGGTGGCACTCATATATTTCGCCTTCTCCGCCCTTCATGAAAGGGAGGTGAAAATGATAAAGGGGCTTCTGGCGGGCATTGTGATGAGTTCCCTGAATCCATACTTCATAATGTGGTGGCTCACCGTGGGATTTACACTTGCCATAAAGGCCACCCTCTTCGGATTCGCCGGGCTCATTGCCCTCATCATATTCCATGAGATGTGCGATTTTACATGGTATGGTTTTGTTTCCATAGCGGCCAGCAGGGGTGCAAAGTTCAGGAAAATGGAAAAGATTCTTCTCTCCATATCCTTCTCCATAATGCTCTTCTTCGGCATCTATTTCATATATGACAGCATAAGAGTTATAACTGGAATTTGAATAATGAAATGCTGAAGGGTGATGAAAGGGTCAGAATCTGATGAAGGATGATGAGGAATTTCTGTTTCGCGCCCTTTCCCCCGGCCGCATCCTACAAATGTTTATAAACCCCTTTATATATACTCTTGATTCCCATGGCAGAAAGAAAAGTAGATATGAAAATTGAGAATGTTGTAGCTTCCACCACAATAGCAAAGGAATTGGATTTATCCAAGCTCAAAAAGGCATTGCCAGAGAGCGAATACGAGCCGGAGCAGTTCCCTGGCCTGGTACTTCGTCTTGATGAACCAAAAACGGCGGCCCTTCTTTTCAGGAGCGGAAAGGTGGTGTGCACGGGGGCAAAAACCATAGAGGATGTGGAAAGGGCAATAAACAAGGTATGTGAGAAGGTGGCGAAGGCGGGCTTCAAGGTATTCAAGAAGCCGGAGATAACGGTGCAGAATATAGTGGCATCTGCCAACCTTCATGCACAGCTCAACCTCATAGCCATAGCCCAGGCAATAGGACTGGAGAAAATAGAGTATGAGCCGGAGCAGTTCCCTGGCCTTGTATACCGCCTGGATGAGCCAAAGGTGGTGATTCTGCTGTTTGGCTCGGGCAAGCTTGTATGCACAGGAGCAAGAAAGGCCAAGCAGGTGAATGAAGCAATAGACAGGATAATAGATGAACTGGAGTCCAAAAGGTTGATATAAGCGTTATCCTGCAGGATAATGAAAACTCAAGCATTTATATAGGGTTTTAGAGATTAGTGGCGTGGGCGAGAAGATAACTCTGGACAGGGAGAGTTTTGCAGCACTTGCCTCGGATAGCAGAATTAAAATTCTCAGGATTCTGGAAAGAAGACAGATGACCCTGAGCGAGATAGCCCGGGAGATGGATATGAGTAAGCCCGCTGTTCTCAAACACATGTCAAGGCTGCTGGAAGCAGGACTGGTGAAAAAAATAGAGGGAGAAAGAAAATGGATTTATTATCGCCTCACCTCCAAGGGAAAGAATGTTCTTCATCCGGAAAGGGTTCAGATAATTCTTCTTCTTTCCTCCTTCGCCGCCTCCGCCGCAGGGGCGGTGGCAATGCTCTGGAAATATGTGCATGAGAAAGGTATGGGAGTAATGGAGAATGAGGGAATGCCCCTCAACGCCACCTATGATGCAGGAAATGCCTCCCGCAGCATCGCCCATGCCTCTCCTCCGGAGACATGGCTTCACATGGCCATCGCGCTGGGGATATTTGCCGTTACCATGCTTCTGCTCTCTCTTGTCATACACATAAGGGCGAGAAAAAATCAACTGTAGGGAGGTATCTTCTCCCTGTCATCCGCATCGAAGAACTCCTTTTTGTAGTACCTCCACATGGCAACGTTTATGCCTGGAAGGGAGAGGGCGTATGGGGCAAATTTATGGACTCTGAGGGAGCCGAACATTCTTTTTGCCATCTGCTCGAAGGAATAGAAGCCCCTTATCACTCTCTTTGTTCCATCAAGCAGTTCTTTTGGTGTCATGTTTTTGGGCTGGTAAACCACGTGGGCCTGCGTATACTTGGTCCAGTCCTTGGTGAGTATCCTGCCCTCCTCGTCGTAGCGGTAGTATATGGGGGTTCCCGGATATGGTGTCAGGATATTGAATTCCGCCGCATCTATATCCCATCCCGTTACTGTTTCCAGAGTTGCATCAAATATTTCAGGCGTATCATTGTCAAAGCCGAAGATGAATCCGCCGACTATACCCATGCCATACTTTCTCACCACCTTTATGGCGCGCTCATAATCCTCGGCCTTGTTGGACACCTTGTGTGCCTCCTTCAGGCTGCTGGGATTGATGGATTCAAAGCCCACAAACCAGGAGATGCATCCCGCCTCCCTCGCCGCCCTGAGGAATTTCTCATTTTTCCCCAGCAGATTTATGTTTCCGTTGGCAATCCATCTTTTCTTCAGTGGTTTTATTGCCTTGAATAACTCCATACTGTAAGAAGGGTTTAATGTCAGGGAGGCATCTCTGAAGATTATTATCTTATTTGGTATCTGTTTGAGTTCCTCCACCACCTGTTTTATTGGCCTTCTCCTCAATGCCCTCCCGAGAAATACAGATGTGGAGCAGAATTCGCAGGCATTCGGGCAGCCCCTCGTTGCCTGTATCCCCTCAGTCAGGGGACGGAAGGACATCAATTCCCTTCTCGGAAATGGCACCTTAGACATGTCAACATGCGGACCCCTGTAGAAATCCTTAAGTTTTCCCTTTTCCGCATCTTTTATTACCTGCGGCCACACTTCCTCCGCCTCGCCTATGACGACAGCATCAGCATGTTGCTTTGCCTCCTCCGGCATGGCAGTTGGATGGTATCCGCCGAGGACCACCTTTACACCTCTTGCCCTAAACTCATCCGCAATTTTGTAGGCGCGGGGTGCCAGCATGGTAAGGGAGGTGATACCAACCAGATCCCAGGGCTCGTCAAAATCTATTTTCTCATAATTCTCATCTATTATCCTTATTTCATGCCCCGGCGGCGTGCAGGCAGCCACCTGAGCAAGGCTGAGATAGGGGTTGGAGAAGAACTTTGCGAAGGCCGTACCCCTGTCTCTGTAGGTGGTGACACCGTGTTCCAGTTTGGGGAATACGAGTAATATCTTCATACCAATGTAAATGGAGGGGGTATAAATTTTTTATTTATTGGCCGTTGCCTATAATTCATAAATCTTTTAAACGATTTCCCCTTATATCTCTGGTGAATGCTTGATCGATATCCGCCTGGATGAGATTGATCGCAGGATTATGGAACTGCTCCAGAAGGACCCCTTTTTATCCCAGAATGAAATTGCAAAGAGGGTGGAACTCTCCCAGCCATCGGTGAGTGCAAGGATAAAACGGCTCAAGGAAAAGGGATTTCTCGCATTCACCGTGGGAGTCAACATAAAAAAGACGGGCCTGCACGTGGCAAAGGTGGAGTTCAACAAGGAGAAGCATATAAAGGAGTGCAGTTACTGCCCCTACATTCTTGGAGTGGTAGAAACCGAGGATATAAAAACGATTTATGTGGTCGGGGAGGATTTTTCCAGCATGGAATCCATGGTCAAAAAAAGATTTTCCAGAAAGGATTTGAAGGCGGTGGTGGGAGCCTATCCCGACTTTGTTATGCCCCTCAAGATGGAAAACAATGGAGGATGTGAGGGATGCGACTGCGGAGAATGCGAGTATTACGCAACGGGCAAATGCCTGGGGTGCCCCTTCTCCGAGTATTATAAAGGCAAGTTATGGTGATTTTTTATTTTTTCCAGCATATCCTTCATGTTATCCCAGTGGCTTCCCGTCCAGTAAATTCTCCCGCATTTTGGGCATCTCCAGAATTCATCATGGCTCTCCCACACATGCTCCGGCACCTTTTCTCTCACCTCGCCCTTCTCCACCTTCTCCACTTCCACATTGCATATGGTGCATCTTGAAAGCAATCTTTCCTCATCAATCTCAAGAGTAAAATGTTCAACGACCCTCTCTATCTGCTCCTCCAGCGTTCTTTCGCCTATATAAAGAGAGTTGGCAGCCCTCTTCGCCAGCATCTTATCCCTGGTTAATATGGCCCGTCCTTCCCTCTCCGCCCTTGCCACTATTTCCCCATCATCCATGTTCTTGGCATACTCCGTATCATAACCCATTATGCGAAGCCATTTGGCAAGGGTGCCCAGCATCTCATCGCATATGAATTTCATTCAAAAACGAGATTTGGGACCTTCTCCAGAGTTATCTTCGGTATCTTCGCCTCATACTTTGCCCTGACACTGGCGTCATACTCCTCCTCTCCCATCTCGTCCAGTATCTCCCTTCCCTTTTTTCTCGCCTCATTCATGCTTCTGTCAATCTTGATACGCTCTCCCTTGGCAAGGAAATTTACCAGAAAATTCCATGCAACACCCACTCCATAGGGAAGACCTTCAAGAAGCATCACCGTGCCCTCCAGAGGATAATTCCATATCCCCATCGGATCGTCCCCCAGCTTTGCCAGCGGCAGCCCCATGGCCGCCTCATATTCGGGGGTGAAGGTTGGGTCTGCAACAACCCACTCGCCATCTATGTACACCTCTGCAGTCCCATGAAGCATGAAGGAGCCTAAGGCGTCGTACCAGCTCTTCATTATGGGGGAAACCTCTATCATATTCTCGTAAAGCGGCTCCACCAAGGCGAGGCTGTATAACTTATATCTTGCCTTCAGCCCGCCTGCCCTGCAGAGAGCAGCAAACAAAGATAATTGATGCACGCAGGTACCCGTACCGCGGCGAAGCGTATCCACCTCCCTGTCCATTCCCACAAACGCCAGTTTTATGTTCTTCTTCACAAAGTTGAAGACATTCTCCGCAAACTCCCAGTCGGGAAGCTTGTAGGCGCCGAGATGATTGGCAAGGGCTATTATTTCCTTAGCATGAGGGTTGCACAGATGGGTGGGGCGGAGATATCTCTCGTTGGATTTGCAGTAGGGCATCCCCTCAACATACTCCGGGATCTCATAGGACGGCCTTCCAAGATCAACGGCATTCTTTCTGGCAGCAAGATTGCTCTTCATAACATATACCGGATGCCGCAGCAACACCTTTATCAGGGACGGCAGCGCCCCCATGGTAACCCGCAGCATTCTCGCGGGCATTATGTACCCCTTCTCTCTCCACTCTCTAAACATTTTTACTCCTCCATTATTATTCTTCTCATCTCCTCAGCGCAACCTCTTATCTCCTCGCCCTTTATTCTCTCCACCTCCGGTTCAAGGACGGGCCCCTCTCTCCCGCAGGCGGGGCATCTCTCATGTATCTTCACCTTGTCCCCTGTACTTATGAAGCCGGGATAACTCATGGCTATGCCATCAAGGAATGCAAATCTTCCCTCCTCTCCATACGCCACATCCTCACCGTCGTCATCAATAACGCGGACATGGAAATAGTTCTGGGGAATGTGAAAGTAATGCCCCTCAGGGCAATGAACAAGAAAACCGTTGGATTCCACCATTGCATATAAATCCAGGCAGTTCTCCGGAGGAATACCCAGGATTTTGCCGACCCTCTCCCTAAACACCTCCACAGGCAATCTTTTGTCCTCATGTATCTTCCATCCTCCTCCAGTAAGGACAGCCCCCCTCTCACCAAAATCATAACTTTTGCCCTCTTCCTCAAGGCGGTCTAAAGCCATGTTCAGGATGAAGGGTGCACCGGCAAAGAGTATCCTCTCTCCCTTTTTATACATCTCATCAATCCAGTTGACCATTCTCTTTACCATGTCCTCATTCATTTTTTTGCTGGCCGCCTTTATCATCTTGCTCATCATCTTCTCCTTAAAATTGAATGTGACACCCATGGAGATGCGGAGAATTTGCGTTGTTATCTCCCTGTCTATGGCGACCTGCACATCCTTAACGAGATCGTACATCACATTTGTTACCTTGCCGACATATATGTTGGTCTTTTTCGGATTGGGAAACAGAAGAAAGCCACTGGCATCGGGTTCATACCAGTGCTTCAACATCTCTATGGCGGAGCGGCCTATGGCATACTGTCCCATTTTGTAGGTCCAGGCATCTCTGGGAATAAAAGTGAATTTTCCCGTGGTGCCGCTGCTGAACGCCACCACTACGCCTGCCTCCGCAAAGGCGTCTATGACATCATCAAAGGATGGATTTTTGCCTTTAATAACGACCTTTGGCACCTCCGTTGACATCAGATTTGCCAGCCATACAGCAAAATCTCTGCCCGAGGGGTAATCCTTAAAAAATTTGTGGGTTATGAGCGGGATTCTGGAGAAATCATCTATGCTTCTTATATCATCAGGAGTGACACCGTTTTCCCTGCACACCTCTCTGTAAAATCTGTTGTTTTCGTAGTGATGCCTGAAGGCATATTTAATTGCCCCATATCTGTATTCATCGGCTTTTTTCTGTGGCAACCCATAAAAAGTGTCCGGCTCATAAAGGGCTTTCTCCGATGGAGTCGAAATTGAGGAAGGGATATAATCATGAAGTATTTCATCAAGAGTTTCCTTAACATTCTCCACGGGCATTATGGGCTATATCCATATCTAAATAAAACAATTTTTTTAAGAGGAAATTTAATTGAGTTAAATTTTATTTTAATTGGAAATAAAAATTGATGGCCAACGATGCATACCCAAAAACATGGCCCAAAGAGTGCAAACAATTTCATTTTCTTAAAGATGAAAAACGCGGAAAGAATAGACACATACCGCTTTTATGAAACAAAAACCTTTATCTATTCTCTCCCCATAAATAAATATGAGATTGAAGGTCGTCATTGAGCCACAGGAAGAGGGAGGATACACAGTATATGTTCCTTCCTTGCCCGGGTGCATTTCCCAAGGGGAAACTATTGAGGAGGCATTAAAGAATATAAAAGAGGCCATCGAGTTATATCTTGAACCAGATGAGGATGAATTAATAGAGTTTCGGAAAAGGAAAATAAAAATTGAAGAAATTGTGATATGAAACTTCCCCTTGTTTCTGGAATGGAAGTTATAAAAGCATTGCATAGAGCAGGTTTTATTGTTATCAGGCAAAGGGGAAGTCATGTGATATTGCAGAAATTTCTGTTGAAGAATTTCTGGAATTACTGAAAAAGTAAATGCTAACATCCATCATAAAAACTATCGTTTACTTTTTCTCTCCCTTTAATGCCTTTCCACAGTGGAATAATGAAATAAAAAATGTGAAAGGGAAGGCTTGACAGCTATGCAGGAAATAGGTTTTTATAATTCTGTTATCCTCATCAAATCCAAGGATTTGGAAATGGAAGCCATGGGAAAAAATATATCCTTCCATTTTGTGTTGCAATTTTATCTCCAAAAATTATACCTGTAAATGAGCCCCACCAATTCCATCTTGCGTTTACTTTTGAATTTTGGGCAACCATTCCATACTTTTGATGATTGTATATATTATTCCAGTGAATGATGTTACCATTGCAATCTCTTAACCCAATTCCATAGGGGCTATTCCTGATAATGTTGCTATATATTCTATTTTCATTGCTTGAGAAAAGAATTTCAATGCTGTCATACAAATTATCACTTATAATATTGTGGGAAATGGTATTGTTGCTTGAATACCATAGGGATAAACCACCCCATCCATTATTATTTAATAAATTTGATGAAATCTCATTATTTTCTGAGTAGTACAGCCGAATTCCATTCAAATTATTATGGCTAAAATTATTATGAAAAATATTAATAAAAGATGAATAGGCAATTTCTATACCAACACTTGCATTTGATATAGAAAAGTTTTCAATATTTATATGACTGCAATTAACCAAAATAATTTGTCCGGCATCATCAGGGATAGAAATTCTTTCCATATTTAGATAATAATACAAGGGCTTTCCATTTACCTTATTATTTTTTATTGTATGTACAAAATAAATG
>JAGGZK010000048.1 GCA_021162065.1 Thermoplasmata archaeon | reverse complement strand
TATTGAGGCCAATAGAAATCTTCGCTATAGAGCTAAAAATATTTCACTCTGATGTTCCACCAGGTATTATGAGAAACTCAAATGTGAAAATAATGGGCAACGCTAAAGTTATTGAAAATTTTATATAACTATACTTAGTATAAGCTTAAGGGGTGAATATGAAGAGGAAAATATGGTGGGTGTTGATGGTGGCAGGGCTATTTATGGCTACATCATTGTTTCCCCAAACCCAAGCATTGAGTGTGGGTAATCAAACTAAAATAATAAATTCTTTTACTTATGAAAATAAAAATTTAACCAGCAATTGCTTGGCTATAAGAATGGAAAGCAATCACACCATTCACATTGGGGAAATATTTCTAAAAGCGGTTATGAAAAACGAGCGAACAACGAAATGGATTTTTGCTGATAGATTGTTTTTAATTAACATCGAAAATAAAATTTTCTGGAGCCCTCCAATTGTGACTATTCTTAAACAGGGACGCATTACAGACATATATTTTCAGATAGGAGTTGGCAAAGATTTTTTCTATTCTCATTTAAGTGAGAGAACTCCGGCAGATATTACTTCCATGTACAATGCATATAATATCTCTTTACCCGAGGGGAGATGGTATCTCATCTATATGGCTTCTCCAGTAGCGGAAAGTCAAATAAGAGTTTATATCAACGATACAGATGCTTTTATCATTAATGTTTCCGAATATTCTTCTTCCAGTATCTCAGAAAATGAAGATTTTCATGCAAATCTCAATCTTAAAACTTTTCCATTGAGCATAATATTTCAGGGTGAAATGAGAATACAAGTTAACAATACCTTCATTGGTTTCTTTTATGCTCCTACAGGGAGCATTTCTGTTGCCAGCATGAGATATATTGCTCCAGATGGAACAACAGGAAAAGCTGTTGCATGGGAAAGCAAACGTGGATTTTTTGTGACCAATGAAAGCGATTTTACCCCGGTGTTTGAACCAATTGTGGGAGGGGAAGGAGAATGGATTTTTAATGTTAATATGATTGGTGTTGGAATGGCAACAGCAGGTATTTTCTGGGCAGATATAAAACTCCCCTAAACCCTGAGTATAGTTCCGATCTACACCTACCACCGAAAACTTTATGTATTGCATAACCCCCCTCCATGCTTATTAAAGGGCAGGAGTTTTTTAAGCATGATGGGGATGGGTAAATATATGGTGATGCTCTCGGAGAAAATCATGCTTCCCTCAGCCACATCTTCTCCCTGGAATTCTGTGAGAATAAGAAAGGTAATGCTGCTCTACTCCCTTCTCATGATGGCATTTTCCGTGTTCTTTCTTCTATAGCCCGGCGATTCTTTCAAACTTTGAGAGAACATCCTCCGGGTCTCTTCCGAATATGAGTATCATTGGCTCCTTTCCCACATCACCTTCGTGATATATCACATCAGGCATTCTTCCCGCTTTCCTGATGGCGCTCTCTATTCCCCATGGGAGTGTTGCCCCTTCCTTTTTCTTCACCTCCTCCGGCTCCTCTCTGCGATCATAAAAGGAGATGAGCATTTTTTTCCTGGCTTTTTTCAGGAAGGAGGCGTCGAACCTTATGTTCATGACTGCCCTCACGCCCTCATCAAATTCCATGGCCTTCATGAGCGCCCTTGTAAGATGGCGGGAGGCGCCGAATTTTATCTCTCCCCTCCTTGCTTTGCTTCCAGCCCTAACAATTCTGCCCTCTATGGCGGCAACATCATTTTCATTTCTTAAGTAGAGGGCCGGCAGAGCGTAGGCGAAATTCATCCCCACCTCCGGTATGAAATTGGCTATATCCTTCTCCATTAACCTCTCTACTGCCATGCCAAGTTTGTTGAAAACGCGCCATCTCTCCGCATCCTTCTGCAGCCATGCTATGGAATTTACTGGGCAATGGCCATGTCCTATCTCCACCCCATATGCTATGCCCATGGTGATGAATTTCTTGGCGATGGCAACACTTTCTTTTAAATCGTTTCCCAGAGCCAGATTTGCGGCGATGGCGGCGGAAAAGCTGCATCCCGTGCCGTGGGTGCATCCCTTTATCCGCTTCCCTTCATATTCATAAAATTTCCCCTTATGATAAAGAATGTCCGTTGCCTTTCTCCCGAGATGGCCCCCTTTTATTATTACCGCCTCTGCCCCCATTCTGGCTATCTTCCTTGCCGCCTTCCTCGCATCCTCCTTACTTCTTATCTTCATTCCGCTCAGCCGCTCCGCCTCGAATCTGTTTGGAGTTATCACCGTGGCGAGGGGAACGATGCTACCCATAAGAGTATCCATCGCCTCCTCTTTAAGAAGATGTGCCCCGCCCTTTGCTATCATCACAGGGTCGACGACAAGAGGAAAGTCATATTTTTCCACAGTTTTTGCCACCGCCTTTATTATGCTGGCATTGCTCAGCATTCCCGTTTTGGCAGCATCTATGCCCATATCATCGGCAACGCATTCAATCTGCTTTCTTACCATCGAAGGGGGCAAATCCTTTATGGCCTCCACTCCCATGGTATTCTGGGCAGTTACGGATGTGATGGCGGCCATTCCATGAACACCGAAGGAGGCAAAGGTTTTCAAATCCGCCTCTATGCCAGCACCCCCTCCGCTATCACTCCCCGCAATGGTGAGTGCCTTTTTCATCCTGACATTTAGCATGCCAGTAAATCCGGAGAGCATGAAAAAGTTTTCTCATTCAAATCTTCCGTGGTGCTCGTAAAAGCCGATGGTGTCGAAGTTTCTTTTTATTCCGCCCGTTTCCACATACCCATATGCCCTTCCAAGCAGATACGGCTTTCCCATTTTTCCATATCCCAGGATGTATGCACGCTCCATCTCCACATAGAAGTCCACACTCATGTTGGCATCATTTCCATAAACATGAATTTTCACTGGCTTTTTGAATCCGGAGATACGATTCCATTCAAGATACTCCTCCTTTATTTTTCCATAGGGCACGAATACATGCGTGCTCTCATTTATGAAATGCACTCCCCCTTTCATTTCCTCATGGCCGGCAATCCCATATATTATGGAGTAGTTTTCCTCACCGAACTCCCCCCAGTCCCAGTTGAATTTCCCCATCTTTCGCATTCCCCAGTTGTGGTCATGATATGCCTTTCCATGGAGTTTATACTCCTTCCCATTGCATTTTATAATCGCCTCCCCCTCTCCGTAGGGAAGGGCAACATACCATCCCGCCCACTGCCATTCCTCCAAGGAAGCAATGCTTCCATAGGGCATTCCCCCGCCGTCCATTTCCATATGGATGTAGAGATTTTTTCCGGCATATTCCACAAAAAATTTTCCTCCCTCCTCATAAAATCTGTTCTCCCCTATGCTCACATTGCATTTTTCATAGTCCAGATGGAAGGGGGCAAATGGGTTGAAGAAAAGAGATTCCACGCTCTCATTCTCATCCAGAAAGACGGCGAATACTCCAACAACCCGCTGGGCAATCTTATTCAGATTTCCGAAGGTGAAGAACATCACCACCACTCCATTTTTGCCATCTTTGAGGTTAGCATACCACCATTCATACCAGTGGATTATGTGGCTCTCGTTCTGATAATATTTGAAATGGGCGGCATCATCGATGCCATCATAGCCGCTTTTCTCCACACTCCCGGGAACGGGTATAAAAAGAAGAAGGGCAAGGAGGAGAGCAAGGCCCTTCATTTCATGAACTCTTCTATTTCCAGCTCCTCGAGCTTCTTTCTTGTAGGTATGCCGTTCCTGTCCCATCCTCTCGCCTGGAAATAGTCCTCCAGCATCTCTCTTTCCTCCTCAACACTCACATAGCTCCCCTTTGAAACCCCCTCGGGGATGGGCTGATGCACCTTGTGGGGAAGTTTTGCATCCTCCTTCTTCCATCCCGCCTTTAGGTTGAATATGTGCTTCAGATTATGTATCCTCTCTCCTATCTTCTCCAGCTGCCCCTCGCTCAACGGCTTTCCTGTAATGGCATCCAGCATCTCATCAAAATTGAGGAGGAATATTCCTCTGCTGAACTTGCACACTCCCAGGGCATCGTAGACGGCCATGAAATTCTCCATGGAGGCAATCTCATTGCCCTTATTCTTGCTGCTGAACCTGTCCACACCCTCAAACTTCCAGAATTTGCCCGTTAACTCCAGGGCGTAGGCGCCAGAGCGGAGGTGGCATGCGCCGCGCGGAGAGGTCATGAAGGCAAGGGCCATTCCTTTGATGCCTCTCACATCATAGGCAGGTGGCTCCATCCCGCGCACATGCACCGCATATTTCTCCGCATCATTGCCAATCTTCTCCGCCGCTTTTTTGACGCCCTCTGCCAGCACGTCTCCTATGCCCTCCCTCCTGGCTATCTTTTCTATTAATTCCAGCATCGCCTCGCCGTTTCCGAATCTTGCATCCACCCCCACCTCCTCTTTGCCGACGATGCCATTCTCGTATAAATCCATGATGAAGCCGATTGCCCCTCCTGTAGATATGGTATCCATGCCGTAGAGGTCGCAAAGCTCGTTGGCCTTGGCCACATGCTCTATGCTCGCCACCCCGCAGTTGGAGCCGAGAGAGTATAACGTCTCATACTCCACGCCGTCCAGCATCCCCTCGAATTTCTGAAGCACGAAGGCCTTTCCGCAGGGCTTAACACACTGAATGCATGCCTTGTTCTTTATGGCATACTTTGGAGCCCAGTAGTAGGGGTCTATCTCCTTTCTTTCGTCAAAGACGCCCTCCCTCCAGTTTCTTGTTGGGAACGTACCCCTCTCCTTATTCATCCACTCCAGAAATTCCCCCGTGCCGTATTTGCCGTCATCCTCGAAGGAGGGGTGATTTATCATGATTTCATAATACTTTGCCATTAACTCGTAGGCCTTCTCCGGCTTTGCCATCTCTATATCATTGCTGCCAAAGATTGCTATGGCCTTGAGATTTTTGCTTCCCATCACCGCACCTATGCCTCCTCTGCCCGCCTGCCTCTCCTCGCAGTCGATGCATGCATATTTCACCATCTTTTCTCCGGCAATGCCTATGCTGGCCACCACCACATCTCCCTCATCCTTTTTTATCTCCTCCGCCGTCTTCCTCGTTGTCTCTCCCTTCAGATGCTCCGCATTCTTCACCGCAATCTCATTGTTTCTTATAAGAAGGTAAGACATCTTTTCGGCCCTTCCCTTTATAATCAGCACGTCATACCCTGCCTGCTTCATCGCCACGCCTATCCGTCCTCCCATCACGCTCTCGTTCCATCCGTTGGTGAGGGGCGACTTGGCGAAGAAGGCGGTTTTGCCCGCCGTGGGTATGGGTGTGGCGGTGAAAAGACCGGGGGCGATGACAAGAATGTTATCTGGAGAGAGCGCATCCACAGATGCATCCATCATGGTGTTCATGTAGTAGGCACCGAAGCCATCCCCGCCCAGATATTTGGACGCAAGTTTTTCATCCAGAGGAATCTTTTTGCCCTCTCCCGTGGAGAGATCGACAACAAGCACATTTCCTCCATATCCCCACATCATGCCACCACCTCCAGGGCATTCTGGGAGCAGTATTTAACGCATTCCGGCTCCCCTCCGCATAAGTCGCATTTGTACGCCTTCTTCTCATGAATCCATATGGCATTGAGGGGGCATGCCTTCTCGCACAAACGGCATCCAACGCAGTTATCGTATATTACGACGACAATACCATTCTCCTTCTTCAAGGCATCGAAGTTGCAGGCATCGATGCATTCAAAATTGCAGAGGTTGCCATGGCTGCATACGTGGGGTATGTCCTCCACTACACTCTTCTTCTCTATTCTTATGCCCGATTTATAGCGATTCACCACATTGAAATGCTTCATGGAGCACACAACTTCACAAACCTCACACCCACTACACTTTTCTGGAATTGCCCTGACATACATCGTTAAGATATGGGTTAGAGATTTATAATTTTTAGTATCCCCCTTAAAAATCCATCTTATACCTCAATATCGCTGCAATGCCTCCAAAGGCTTTGTAGAGTATCTCACCCTCCTCACTCTCCCTCCCCACTATCGCCACCTCCGACGAGCTCTGTTCCGCCAGTTCCGCATACTCCTCTATCATGTCCTTCTTCTCCACAATATCCATGGATGCCCCGCATTCCGGACATTCTATCTCCAGTTTTTCCATTATTCCGTTCATCTCATAACCGCAGTTTTTGCATTTCGCCTTCACCTTGTACTTCTTCAGGGCATCCGATATGATAACCACATCCACCGCCCCCGCCTCCAGCGCCCTTCTCACCTCCTCCTCGCCATATAAGGCTAAGCCGCTGTCCTTTCTCACCTCATTGAGGAAGCGCTGCACCAGCCTGCGGTCCTTCACCACCTCCACCTCTTCCAGGTCATCGGAGGCCGCATTGAGCAGCTCTCGCAATCCATACTCGTCGGTGTAACTCGTGTCGTATATACCCACTATCATATCCTTTATTCTGTAATCGAGATAGTTTCCATTCACAAACTCCCTTTTTGTGGGTCCCGGTCCGCCAACAAGCACACCCTTCAGATTCTTCTTTTCCAGGAAGAGTTGCGAGGCCTTCTCCCCCGCCTTCACAAACCATTCGTGGGCTGCTATTTCCGTGAGTCTTTCAAACCTTCGCTGACTCTGCCCTCCCTTTCCATGTTTACCAGGTACGCGGGATGTAAGATAGGCAGCCGTCTCTATCCTGTTGCCTATGAGAAAGCCGATGGTGCACTCCCTCCTGTCTATGAGAAGCAACCCATAAATATCCTTTGTCTCCAGCATCTGCTCCAGCGGCTCTGTGAAAAATTGAGAATCACATCTGTAAAGATATATGTTTATGGGCATGGGCGGCTCCACTATCTCCGCCACAAGTTTCGGCGGCTCCCCCACCATGCCAACAAAGAAGACCATGCCGTTTGGTGGGGGCTTCTTAAAATATCTGAGTCTCGACATTATGGATTCGATGGCAGAAAGCACGTTTTTGCGGGTCTGCTTTGATTTTATGTTGGACGATTGGGAATACTCGTCTCTCAACTGGGCCATCACGTCACTTATCATCTTATCGGGAGGGATATAAAGAGAAATCAACTCGGTATGCTGCCCTTTAATGCTCTTGATTTCATCGAGCTTTCTTTTGAACAGGTATCTCTCCTTCTCGTCCAGCATTGTGGTTGCTAAAGGTGGCTCTTCTTTTTAAATTTTAGGATTGTTTTTGCTTTTCCTCCAGAGTTGCCTGCGCCGCCGCCAGTCTTGCTATGGCGACCCTGAATGGAGAGCAGCTCACCGCATCCCCTCCAATGGTATGGAAGAATTTAATGGAGCGGGGCTCCCCTCCATGCTCACCGCATATGCTTATCTCTATATCGCTCCCCTTCACCTTCCTCGCCTTCTCTACGGCCATTTTTATCAGAGAGCCAACGCCCTTCTCATCCAGCACGGAGAAGGGGTCATCTGGAAGAATCTTTTTCTCAATGTAGTCCCCCAGAAATTCCTTGCCTGCATCATCTCTACTGTAGCCAAAGGTTGTTTGAGTCAAGTCGTTGGTTCCAAAGGAGAAGAAATCCACCTCCTCCGCCAGTTCGTCCGCCACTATGCAGGCGCGGGGCAGTTCAATCATGGTTCCTATCTTATATTCCATCTCCCTTCCCTTCTCCTTGAAAACCTTTGAAATCTCATCCTCTATATGCTCCTTAAGCATCTCTATCTCCTTTCTCTCGCTCACTATGGGTATCTCTATGTGAGGTATCGCTTTATATCCCTCCTTCTCCGCCATGAATGCTGCTTCCATAATGGCTCTCGTCTGCATTCTGTATATCTCCGGCTGCATTATGGCCACCCTTGCCCCCCTGAATCCCAGCATGGGATTTGCCTCCCTCATCTCCAGCACCTTCTTCATTATCTTTTCCTCTTCCTCCGTCAACCCTTCCGTGAGTTTCTTCTCCAGCATCTCCTCGTATTTTGGAAGGAACTCATGGAGGGGGGCATCAAGGAGACGGATAACCACGGGCTTGCCGCTCATCACCTTGAATATTTCGTAGAAATCTTTCCTCTGCATCTCCAGAAGTTCCTGCAGCGCCTCCTCTCTCCTCTCCTCCTCAAGAATCATTTTTCTCACGATGGGCAGTCGCTTCCCCAAAAACATGTGCTCCGTTCTGCACAGCCCTATGCCCTCCGCTCCAAAGTAGATGGCCTTCTCCGCATCCTTTGGCATATCCGCATTGGCATATACCCGCAGTTTTCTGAAGCCGTCAGCCCATTCCAGAAGCACCTTTAATTCATCGGTAAACTTTGCATCAATTACCTCCACCTCACCCAGTATCACCCTGCCGGTGGAGCCGTCTATGGATATGGTGTAGCCCTCCTTGAGTATTAGTCCTCCAACTTCCATCACTCCCTTCTCCTCATCTATCCTTATGCTTCCGCAACCCACCACGCATGGTATGCCCATCCCCCTGCTCACCACGGCAGCATGGGATGTCATTCCCCCTCTGATCGTAAGCACCCCCTGCGATTTCACAACACCATGAATATCCTCAGGCGTTGTCTCCTCCCTCACCAGTATAACTTTCTCCCTATCCCCAATCTCCGCCGCCTTATCGGGAGAAAAGCATATTTTGCCCGTCGCCGCCCCCGGCGAGGCAGGAAGGCCAGTGGCTATCACCTTCAAGTCCCTGCTCTCCTTTATCTGCTTGTGAAGCAATTTCTGCAAAGTGGAGGCATCGACCCTCATTATCGCCTCCTCCCTGCTTATTATGCCCTCCTTTACCATGTCCACCGCCACCTTCACCGCCGCCCTGGCCGTCCTTTTCGCCGTCCTGGTCTGGAGCATGTATAGTTTGCCTTTCTCTACCGTGAACTCCATATCCTGCATGTCCCTGTAATGCCTCTCCAGCTTCTCCGAAATCTCCTGAAGGCGACGATATATGGAGGGTGCTATCTTCTCCAGTTCGGAGATTGGCAACGGAGTTCTCTTGCCAGAGACGATATCCTCTCCCTGTCCGTTTATTATGAACTCGCCGAAAATCTTCTTTTCTCCCGTGGAGGGGTCTCTGGTAAAGGCAACGCCTGACATGCTGTCGTCCCCCATATTGCCGAAGACCATCGTCTGCACCACCACACCTGTCCCTATATCCTCCGGGAGATTGTTTATCCTCCTGTAATTTATGGCCCTGGGGTTATTCCATGATTTGAAGACCGCCTCCACGGCCATGAAGAGCTGCTCTTTTGGGGGCGGAGGGGTGAAGAGTTTTTTGTATTCCTCCACCACCTGCTTCAGTCCTTCAACGGACAACTCCTGATCAAGGACAACGCCCTCCTCCTCCTTCTTTTTTTCAAGGATTTCGTCGAATTTTATCTCCTCTATGCCCATCACAATATTCCCGAACATGCTCAGGAATCTGCGATAGGTATCGTAGGCAAACCACTCGTCCTTCTCCGCCATTTTTTCCACAATTTCATCGCTCAGGCCAAGGTCAAGAATGGTGTCCATCATGCCCGGCATGGAGATGGGGGCGCCGGAGCGGACCGATACCAGCAGAGGATTTTCCTCATCCCCGAATTTCTTTCCCGTCTCCTCCTCTATTTTTCCCAGAGCCTCCTCTATCTCCTTTTTCAAATCATCATCCAGTTTCTTCTTCTGGAGATACTCCCTGCATGCTTCCGTGGAAATGACAAATCCCGGGGGAACGGGAATGCCTATTTTTTTCATCTCGCACAGCTGGGCACCCTTGTTACCCAGCAAATCCTTCATTTCCCCGCTTCCCTCATCAAACAGATAAACTCGCTTCATATAATCCCCCTTATCAATGGCCACTTATATAATTTTCTGTTATGTTTCTTTGGCATCTTCACCGAAAAGATTTATAAGTTCCTCATGCTATTTTGACATGAATCTGAAGATTATCTCCATGGCCCTTGCCCTTCTCATGGTTGCCTCCGCACTGCCTTTTTCCTCCTCTTCAAATGCGGCGGATGGGAAAAAAATAATGGTGGACTTTGTGAAGATAAAGCCGGGAGGAGTCATGGAAACCATGAGCAGGGAGATAGAGGTGGGAAATGGTGATGTGGGCCACGCCATAGCCATGGAGTGCGCCAGAATCTTCCATGAGGATAAGGAGATGGAATACTATTCCTCCCTTGGCGTTTACTTCATCATCTCAGCCGGCGAGGGACTGCATTTCTCCCTCCCTCCCAGTCTTGTGCAGTCATCACGCCTCCACATATTCTTTTCCCTGTTTCCATCCATAATATACTGCAGTTATCATGGCAACGCCTCGGAAACGAACATAGTGCCCATCACCCCGCCCGGAAATGAAACTTACCTGATTGGGGATCATCGCCTTTTGTGCGGCGGATTCATGGGAGTCATAGGGTGGACTGGCATGTTCTCCTACGAAAATACTGGGTTCGCCGGCGTAACCCTGTTCTTCTGGACGGATAAGGCCTAACCCGCCTTCTCCCACAACTCCTTTCTCCTTGCCTCCAGAAGGTTGTTTTCCATTCCATTCCACTCGGCAAAGGTGCTTATTCTGTCTCCATAGATTTCATAGAGGGATTTCATCCTCTGCCTGTATTTAAGGTCCCTGAGCAGGTGATGGTCCAGTATAAGACGGCAGTCCGTCTTCTCCATTATCTCCATCAGGTTGCTCTCTGCCTTCTTCAGATTTGCCTGGGAAAATTTCCATCCCAGAAAGTAGGAGGGAGGGCCGTCCATTATGAGTATATCCGGCATCTCATCAATGATATAATCCCTGGCCTTTTCATAAACGGGCCCCTGAACATCGGAGGCAAACAGAATCTTCTCCTTCTCCTCCACGCTCACCATGAGAACATATCCCAGTTTCACCCCTTCTGGACCATGAGGAAAGGGCGGGGAAAATTTAAGCTCAGCCCCCCCTGCTTCATAGATGTCTCCGTCGCAATATATTATCTCCGCCTTCTCCCCGAATTCCTCCAGAAAATGGCTTCCCCTCTCCCTCTGGCTCCTGTTTATGTTCTCCCTTATATCCTTGGCAAATATCCTCTTCCCTTCATAAAATCTCTCATCAGGGTCATAGTGGTCGTAGTGGTAATGGGTTATGACGAATGTCTCGCATTCCTTAGCCAGCTCCCTTATCCTCTCCTTCGCCTTCTCCAGCGCCTCCATCTCTAAGGGATGGGGCGGCAGCCCATAGCGGGATGGCCCGAGGGCGGCGGATGCGTCTATAAAAATCTTCCCGCCATCCACCTCCACCAGCGTCGCCATGGAGCGAACTCCCATGGAATCCGAGAAGAGCAGATGAACCTTCACAAATTGAAATATTTTTCGCTATAAATAAATGGCTATGGGGCATCGCCTTATATCCCTCCGATGCCGTATTTTCTCACAACCTCCTCCAGCCATCCAGGAAGGGCAAAGGAGGAGAGATGCATGGAGGGTGTATAATATCTGGTTTTTATTCCCCTCTCCTCATATCGTTTTTTTATTATCGCCATATCCATTTTCAACGTTTCCCCGGAGGCAAGCAAAAAGCTCCACATGCCTGAAGGATAGGAGGGAACGAAGGAAAGATATATGCGGCGGAATGAGAAGGAGGTGGAGTTTCTGAGGACCGCATTGAAATACTCTTTCTGGAACAGGGGCGACTGGCTCTGGGTCACAAAGATATCGCATAGCTCAGCGCATTTTGAGTAGAATTCCTTTGAAACGAGGGGCATGCTCGCCGCATCCGGATCGCTTCCATCCACTATGATGACATCATATCTTTCATCGCACTCCCTCACAAATTCCATGCCGTCCCTGTAGATTATTTCCACCCTTTCATCATCGAAGGCATTGTCGTCTATGCGCAAATGCTTCCTGCACAGCTCCACCACGGCCCTGTCTATCTCCACGATTTTTACCATTTCCGGATCATGCTTCAGCACCTCTCTGGCCGTCCCTCCATCGCCACCCCCTATTATCAGCACCTTTTTAGGGGAAGAATGCATCATCATGGGGACATGCACCAGCATTTCATGATAAAAGAATTCATCCGCCTCCGTGAGCTGTATCTTGCCGTCTATTACAAGCATCTTTCCGAGGGAGGTGTCGAAAATCTCTATTTTCTGTTTTCCCTCATGCTCCGCAATTTTTTTCCCCCTCACCATGAATCCCGTGCCATCATGCCTCTCCACAAACCATTCCATGTGGCGTTCACCTTCTAACAGGATTTCCTATCTGCTTTTCTGGATAGCCAGGGGGCAACGGCTTGCTCCATATTCTTGCATTCTCTATTTTTCTGCCCGCCTCTATGGTTTCCCCCTCTCCAATCACCGTGTTTTTGATAACCGCCCCATCCTCTATTGTGCAGTTGTCGGCCACTATGCAGTTCTCCATTCTCACCCCTCTCCCAATCCTGCAGTTGTTGTATATTATGCATGATTTAAGTATGCTTTTCTCATCAATTACACATCCATCGCCGACGACACTTCTGGAAAGCCTCCCCCTCACATCGGATTTCCCCACAAGGTTCTCCATTCCCTTCTTCATGAGAAGAATCTCCGTCGCCTCTATGTAACTGCTGGGCCTCCCCACATCAATCCAGTATCCGTTGAAGGTATAGCCGAAAAAGGGCTTTCCCTCCTCAAGAATGCGGGGAAAAATCTCCATCTCCATGGAGACAAATTTTCCCTCCTCGATATAATCCAGCACTTCATAATCCAAACAATAGGCGCCTGCATTTATCAAATTGCTGGGCGCTTCGTGGCGGGGCGGCTTTTCAACGAACTTTGTTATCCTCCCGTCCTTTTTCATGTCCACCACGCCATACTCCTCAACATTTTCCACGGGCCACAATGAAATGGTCACCATGGCCCTCTTGCTCCCATGATACTGTATGAACTTTCTCATGTTGAGCGAAGAGATGATATCGCTGTTGAGCACGAGGAAATTGCCGTCTATGTATTTCTCAGCATTTTTTACAGCCCCAGCCGTTCCAAGTGGCTTCTCCTCATTGTTCACTATCCCTGTGATGCCGTTGGAATCAAGATATTCCTGAATCTGCTCATTTTTGTAATTTGCCGCCACTATTATCTCCGTTCCCTTTGGAAGGGATGCGATTATATAATCCATCATCGGCCTGTTCAGCAGGGGCAGCATGGACTTGGCCCTTGTATAGGTAAGGGGTGCAAGTCTTGTCCCGAAGCCACCCGCCAGAATCACTGCCTGCATGATTTTGAAATGCTAAGGAGTTTAAATAAATTGATGGGCACTCCGCAAAAAATTTTAAGATAAAAGGTATTACCCCCATGGAGGAGGGATATTCCATAGAGCCGGTGAAGAAAAGAATATTCACCTTTTTCGACATCTTCGCCATATGGCTGGGGGCGGGCATAAGCATAGCAGAATTCTGGGCAGGCGCACTGCTCACTCCAGCATTGCCCCTCCTCAACGCCATTCTGATAATAATTGCGGGGCACATCATAGGAAACATAATAATGGCCCTTATCGCCATGGAAGGCTCGGCAACGGGCATGCCCACGATGGTGGTGGCGAGGGGGGCGCTGGGCATCAAGGGCTCTGTTCTTCCATCCTCCCTGAACTACCTGCAGCTCATCGGATGGACTGCCATCATGCTTATCGTGGGGGCAAGAGCAATGGAAAGGGTTTTCGGATGCTGCTATTATGGATGGATTATCTTTCTCGGGGTCATAGTTACATTATGGGCCTTTGTGAATCCCGGCATATGGAAGAAACTGGAGAAAGTCTCTGCCCTCCTCCTTCTCCTTCTCAGCATATGGCTTTTATTTGTGACTCTTCAGAAATTCTCCATGGAGGAACTCCTCCACTACCATGCCACAGGCGATATCGGAGCGATGCTTGCTTTAGATTTAGTCATAGCAATGCCCCTCTCCTGGGCACCCCTCATAGCAGACTACTCAAGATTCAGCAAGAGTAGCAGAGCAGCCTCATGGGGAACCTTTGCCGGCTACTTCGTTTCAAGTACCCTCTTCTACATAATAGGGAGCATGACCAATGCCGCCATTGGGGAGAGCGATCCCATAGGGATAATCGCCTCCTATGGCATAGGGATACCGGCGATGATGATTATCGTCTTCTCCACAGCCACCACCACCTTCATGGATGTATATTCTGCCGCCATCTCCTTCAAGAATGTAAGGCCGGGGGCGGATGCCAGGAAGCAAATTCTTCTTGTTGGGGTTCTTGGCATAATAATAGCCATGCTGCTCCCCATGGAGAAATACGAGAGCTTTCTCCTTCTAATAGGTGGCGCATTTGTCTCGCTGACGGCCATAATGATTGCCGACTACTTCGTTGTGAAGAAGGGATATGAGGCGGAGGAGCTGCTGAAGGAAGGAGGGAAATACTGGTACAGCCGCGGCTATAACATCAGGGGAATGGCAATATGGCTCATCGGCTTCCTGTTTTACATCCTTCTCGCCATGGAGGGAATAATGGGCTATTCCATTCCTTACTTTTCACCAGCGGGCTACACGCTCGGCTCATCCATACCCACCTTTGTGCTGGTCTTCCTCCTCTACTGGGGAATGTGCAGGAAGAGATAGTTCCTCAAAACATTTAAGTATATTTTCTCAATATCCCCCCATGAGGCATCACAGATTGTTTACCCCCGGGCCAGTGGAAGTTAGAGAGGAAATTTTGCAGACCCTTTCAACGCCGCAGATTCATCACCGCTCCAAGGAGTTTTCCGAACTCTATGCAAGCATTCAGGAGAAACTTCAGAAGTTGCTCTACACCCAGAACCCCGTCTTTCTTTTCCCATCCTCCGCCACCGGCGCCATGGAGGCGGCGGTGACCAATGGCGTGAAGAAAAAATGTCTTAACCTGGTGAACGGCGCCTTCTCCAAGAGGTGGCATGAAATCACGAAGATGAATGGTGTGCCGTGCGACATGCTGGAGGTGGAGTGGGACAAGGCAATAAAACCGGAGATGGTGGAAGAGAGGCTTGAGACGGGAGAGTATGATGCTGTCACCCTGGTGCTGAACGAAACCTCCACCGGGCTGATGAATCCCCTGAAGGAGATAGCGGAAGTGGTGAGGAAGTATGATGATGTATTTCTCTTCGTCGATGCCGTTTCTGCCATGGCAGGGGTTAAGATAGAGGTGGACAAACTTGGCATAGACATGTGTCTGGCAGGCGTTCAGAAATGCTTTGCTTTACCATCGGGAATAACGGTGGCATCCATAAGCGAGCGTCTGCTTGAAAGGGCAAAGGAGGTGCCACCCAGAAGTTATTACTTCAACCTTCCGTTGATGCACAAGTACCATCTCAAGAACCAGACGAGGGTAACGCCCCCAATACCCCACATGTTCGCCTTGGATGCCCAGCTGGACTACATAATAAATGAGGAGGGACTGGAAAACAGATTTGCGCGCCATGAAAAAATGGCGGGAATAGTGCAGGAGTGGGCGAGAAAATACTTCGACATATTCCCGGAGAAAGGGTATGAGTCAAAGACCCTCACCTGCGTGAGGAATACAAGAGGCATATCCGTGAAGGAATTGAATGAGGAGCTGATGAAGCACCATGTGAGAATATCCAACGGATATGGAAAACTCAAGGAGCAGACCTTCAGAATAGCCCATATGGGAGATACGCAGGTTCAGGACATAAAAGGACTGCTCGCTCTCATAAATGACATACTCGGGCTTGAATAAGGAAGATTTAAGGGAGGAAATAAGAAAAAGGAGAGCGTCCCTTTCCACCTATGAGGTTCTGGAGAAAAGCAACGAAATAGTGGTGCGGCTGAAAAACCTCGAGGAATTTGAGAGGGCTGGCGTAATAGCATGCTACATTTCCTTTGATAATGAAGTCTACACCCATGGACTCATAAGGGAGTTCATGGAGAAGAAGAAAATTCTTGTCCCCGTGGTGGATGAGAATGGCGGCATCTTTCTCTCCCATCTACGGAGGTGGAAGGAGTTGCAGAGCGGCGCCTACGGCATTCTGGAGCCGGCAAAGGAGTTTTTGAGAAGGGCGAGCGTTGAAAACGTTGACGTCATCATAGTCCCCGGCATTGTGTTTGATGAAAGGGGAAATAGAATAGGATATGGCGGCGGTTATTATGACAGGTTGCTCTCGTCAACAAATGCTTTGAAGGTGGCCCTCGCCTACGAATTTCAGGTGCTGAGGGAAATACCCGCAGAAGAACATGATGTGAGGATGGATATAATTGTCACCGAGAAGCGGGTTTTGAACTGCAGGAGTGGATGATTATTCCTTCTCTATGGTAATGCTCTCTATTATGACATCCTGAACGGGCCAGTCGGACATTCCATACTTTACCGTTGTATCCACAGATGCAATGGCTCTGACGACGTCCATTCCCTCCACCACTTTTCCGAATACGGCATAATCTCCATCCAGTCCATGCTGCGGGCCGTCGCATATGTAAAACTGGCTGCTGGCGCTGTTGAGGCTCTTGGCCCTCGCCATACCCAGAGCACCATCAACATGTGTGAGGTTTTTATTTATCTCCAGAGGTATGGTGCCGTAGGGACTGGGCTTGTAGGTGCCGTTGGGGTAGAAGGCGCCCGCCTGAATGACGAAACCCTTTATCACCCTGTGAAAGACAAGGCCGTCGTAGAAGTGGGCGTTGGCCAGTTTTATGAAGTTTTCCGTCGTTATGGGCGCTTCCTCCGTATAAAGTTCCGCCTTTATGGTTCCCATGTTTGTCTTTATTACCGCAAAGGTTTTCTCCTTCTCCACACATCCCGCCATGAAGAGAATTGCCACGGCAAACAGAAGCACATATCTCATGGTTGTAAATGGATAGGGGAATAAAATTTTTCCCCATCAAGCCATCAGTTGCATGAAAACCATTATCACCAGAAACAGAAGGGCGGCATACATTATGTAGATGTATATCTTTCTTTTCTTCACTATGGCCTCATATTCCTTCCTGCACTTCTCGCTACACACAATCTCGCCGTATTTGATGGCCTTACCGCAAATCTGACAGTGGCTGTGTTGAGGAATCATATCTCCACCACAGTTCCATTAAACTCTCTGCCATATATAGCATTTTCTAACTCTTCCAGTTTCTTTCCGTTAAGAACAAAGGTTGGAATGGCATTCTCCTCAATAATTCTGCACGCTATGGCATCGATAACAGCGCTTTTGCCCGCCTCCCTCCATCCCTCGCCCGCCATTTTCCGAAGCACTTTTATGGAAATCCTGTCCATCTTCCTCGCATCCCTGTGCTTTTTCGGATCCCTGTCATACACCCCGTCAACATCAGTGGCTATGATGAGGTGAGATGCCTTTATTTTTGCCGCCAGCATGGCCGCCACCGCATCGGTGGAATGGCCCGGCGTTGTTCCGCCCATGATTACGGGCGTTTTCATTCTGGCCGCATACTCTATGGAATGGGGTATGCGTTTTCTGAAGAAGGAATTGAGGAGCATGGCATTCATTCTGGTGGCCATTATTCCCATCCTGTCCAGATATCTCTCATCATTGCAGAACTTCCTTGCCGTACTGATGTATTTTCTTGCCGTCTTCCCGCCTCCCACCACAACATATATGTCCATCTCCTTGGCCACCTTTTTTATGAGAGATGCCACCTCAGCCATGTAGCCAGGGTTATCAAGGGAAAGAACGGAGCCACCGAGGGAAACAACAACCTTCATTGTTCTGTATCAGAAAGATTTTATAAACGTTTTTTGAATAATACCATGCGACGCTATTCCATAAAACGCGGGCATAAGCCGGATATAAACAAACTTCTTAAAGATTACTTTGACGTGGAGGGGAATGCGGAGGAGGGCATAGAATTTGAGGCAGAGGGCATAGGAAAGGTGTATCTCAAACTGGAGGGGAAGAGCATCATGATAGACATAACTCCGCCTGAAGAGGTTACGGGAGATTATGCGGTGTTGAAAAAATGGAACGAGTTCCTCTTCCACGCCACCGGCAGGACAGCAAAGGAGAGAAAGAAACTGATGGAAAAGGAAATGCAAAAAAAATGAGGGAAATAAGCGCTGCCATAGTCGTAATAGTGATGTGGGGACTCTGGGCCTTTCTTTTCAAAATAGGCTCTCAGGAGATAGGCATAAGGAAGGCATTGTTTTATACTTACCTCATAGGCGCCGTTATAAGCATCGTTATAATGCTCTACACCCTGCCGGGTAAAATGGAGTTGAACAGAGGAGTTGTGACAATAATTTTCGCCACCCTGGCGGGCTTTGCCGGCACGCTTGTATGGTATTTCGTGCTCCAGAAACATGAGGCGAGCATAATAACGTCCTTCACCGCCCTATATCCTGTGGTTACCGTCGCCCTGAGCATTCTGTTTCTCAAGGAAAGGATTTCTCTTCCCAACGCGGCAGGAGTGATGCTTGCCATAATCGCCGGCCTTCTACTTTCCCTTTGACCTTCCTGCAATCCTGCAGAATTTGCATATTCTGCCGTAGGAAGGATAGCCGCATATGCTGCATCTGTTGAGTTTTATTTCGTCATCCATTTTTTCTTCCAGCCGCCAGAAACTCTTTGCCATGTTGAGCATCATTCCTGGCATCTCCTCCTCCATGGCATGGACCCATTTCTTTATTTTCAGCGTCGGCGCCTCTCTGCTGAAGGGACATTTCTCCTTCACATACTCCAGATTATTTATGGATGTATAATTCATGCATTCTTTATCGGTAAGGTAAAAAAGGGGCTTTATCTTTGCCACCATGTTATACTCTTCTCTCCCCGGAAGAAATGGCCTGTTCCCACGGAAATTCATTATGTTGGCATTGGCGAGGTTATGAAGGGCAAAGGTAACGATGTCGCTGAGATTATGGCCCGTCGCCACATATTTGCATCCATTCTCGTGGGCAAATCTGTTCATTAAATATCTCTTCACGGTGCCGCACACGCTGCATGGCTTTTCATGCTCCTCCAGAGATATGCCGTAGTCAGCAAGGTCTATTTTTTGCAGGGTGTAGCCGAGGTCATGGCATATTTTCTCACATGCCTTTTCCGATGCTGGGGAATAGGAGGGGATTCCAAGATTTATGTAAAAGGGTATTAAATCCATTTTAAGAAAATGAAGGGCATGAAAGAGGGCAAGGGAATCCTTTCCTCCTGAAAGGGCAACTGCTATTTTCCCCTTTATCTGAAATTTGTCTATTACACTTCTCACTTTGCCACGAAAATACATGTTGAAATGCTCTCTGCAATAGCCCTTTCCATAGGAGTACGCCACCGCCTCTTCATTACAGTAATGACAGGTCATAGAATCTAAAGATTTATCTATTAGTTATATATTCCTTTTGTGGTGCTAAGATGAAGGAGATGGCTGAAGTTAGAGAACTTAAGGTGAATCGCTATATGATTATAGACGACGAGCCATGCAAGATTGTGAGCATAACCACCTCCAAGCCGGGGAAGCATGGTGAGGCAAAGGCGAGGATAGAGGCCATAGGCATCTTCGACAACCAGAAGAGAAGTGTCATATTTCCCGTTCGCCATAAGGTGGCGGTGCCCATAATAGACAAGAGGCAGGCACAGGTTATTTCCCTCATGGGCAATAAAGCACAGTTGATGGATATGGAAACCTACGAAACCTTCGAGATGGAGATTCCGGATGAATTCATGGACAGGATACAGGAAGGAAAGGAAATAGAGTATATCCAGGCACTGGGCAGAAAGAAGATAATGAGAGTATGAAATTTGCCGATGCGGAGGAAGATTACGGCACAGCCAGGTATATAATTTTTGGTGTTCCCTTCGAGGATAAAGAGATGTCCTTCCGCAGCGGAGCGGCGAGGGCACCCAACGCCATCAGGGATGTGAGTTATAATTATGAGAGCCATCATTTCCAGAGCGGAGTGGACTTATCCATAGCAAGGATGCATGATGCGGGGAATTTTTCTCTGGAAGGAGCAAAAAAATTTCTTGAAAAGGTGATAGAGGACGGAAAAACACCCATAGTCATGGGAGGGGCACATTCCATCACTCCCCCGCTTGTATCCTCTTTAGATGATGATTTCGGTGTTGTCATACTGGATGCCCACATGGATTTCCGCTCCTCCTACCTTGGCTCGCCCCAAAGCCATGCATGTACGGCAAGAAGAATTTTTGAGATGGTCGGAAGGGAAAGAGTACTGGCAGCGGGAGTGAGGAGTGCATCTTCAGAGGAAATCAAGGAGGCGAAAAATCTTGGTTTCAGACATTACAGTGTAGCATCCATAAAAAATCTGGCCGATGAAATACCCTTTGAAAGGATTTATCTAAGCATTGACATGGATGTCTTTGATCCATGCCATGCCCCGGGTGTGAGCAATCCCGAGCCCTTTGGAGCAAGGTATGAGGTGTTTGATTTCGTGAGAAGAATGGCAAAGCGGGTGGTGGCAATGGACGTGGTGGAGGTGTGTCCGCCCCATGATGACGGAAGGACGGCATTACTTGCGGCCGCCTTAATCAGAGAGATGGTGGCGTATAGGGAAAGAGATTAAATGCTCACCGGAATCCTGCCGTGGTAGAAAACATTTTTTCCATCAAATCCAAGACGGACTGCCATCACCTCCGTTCCTCTGCTGACCGCCTCTTTTAGGGCAATGGCAAATCCCTCATCCACCTCCCTGTTTGGGGAAAATTTCACAGCATTTCTCATAACGAGGAAAAGTATGAAGGTTTTATAGCCCTCCTCCATCGCCTTCAGCATCTCCATCACATGCCTTCTTCCCCTCTCCGTGGGGGCATCGGGAAAGAGGGCAACGCCATCCCTCACCAGAGTGCATCCCTTGACCTCCAGCAGGGCTCTGGTATCATTCGAGAGAAGAAAATCTATTCTGCTTTTCCCGTACAAAAATTCCCTCCTTGCTATTTTGTACCCGGCAAGTTCTTGTAATGTGTCGCCATCTACAATTCTCTCCGCAAACATGGAATGGTAGCCGGAATGGATGAATACCCATTCTCCTCCCATCCTGGCGGCGATGACATCATATCTTGTTTTTCTTTTTCCATTCCTTTCCAGCAGTAGAATTTCCCTCTTTTGCGAGAGGATGTCCGGCAGACGGCCCGGGTCGTGGAGATGGCATCCAACACGCTCTCCATCCAGCTCCGCCTCAATAAGAAACCTGTTAACTCTCCTCAGAAAAGTTGCAGAAATGAGGCCGGAGGGAAAAGAGTGAATCAGCAAGAGCTGTGCTCTATGGCGTTATTGGGGCACGACTCCACGCAGGCACAGCATTCGATGCAGTCATCCACGTTGTTCGCCACCGCCTTCCCGTCCTGTAACTCGTATATGTCAACAGGGCAGACCTCAACGCACTTGGCTGCGCCGTCGCACTTGTCATAATCAATCTTTATAACCATATCTCCGCTGGAAGATTTAAATTCCTTTATCATGTGTGCTATATGGGGAAAATGTTTATAAAGTTTATCCGCAGATAATAAACGAGAAAAATAAATAGGGTGGGGGGAATAAACCCATGAAGGTGTGTCTTGGGGGAACATTTGATATAATACATGATGGCCACAAAGCCCTGCTTGCCAGAGCCTTTGAGATTGGAAACGAGGTTATAATAGGCCTCTCCTCGGACGACATGGCGGCGAGGATGGGAAAGGAGGCAAGGAGTTATGGGGAGAGAAAGAGAAATCTGGAGGAATTTTTGAGGAAGAGAGGATGGGAAGCCAGAATAGAGATGCTGAAGGACGAGTATGGAACAACCCTGCAGGAGGATTTCGATGCCATTGTTGTTTCCCCCGAGACAAGGAAGATGGCGGAAATAATCAATGAAAAGCGTAGAAAATCAGGCATGAAAACGCTGCAAATCGTGGAAGTTCCCTATGTGCTGGCGAATGACGGCATTCCCGTGGCATCGAGAAGAATAAGGAATGGAGAGATAGAAGGGAAAAGAAGGGTGAAACCCCTGAGGGTATGCGTGGTGAGTAAAAACGAAATAAAAATGGAGGCCGTGAGGAATGTTTTTTCATCTCTTTTTCATGGCATTGAGGCAGAGTATGAGATGCTGGAGTTTGAGTGGAAAAAACAGCCCTCCAATGAGGAGATAATGGAGGGGGCAAAAAGGAGGGCGATGGAGGGGGCAAAAAGAGGTGACTATGGAGTGGGGATAGAATCGGGAATTAGAAAGGAGGGAGGCATATATTTTATTGAGCAGTATGTGGTGGTGGCCGATAAAATTGGATATATGACCTACGGAAAATCCCCCGCCTTTGAATGCCCCGGATGGCTGCTTGAGAGCATAAAAAAAGGCAGAGAGATGAGGGAAGCCATACCTTTCGAAAGCGAGGAGGAGAGAAAAAAGGGGGCGATATGGTATCTTTCCAGAAGAATGGACAGAAGGGAGCTGACGGAGCAGGGCGTCTTAATGGCCATGGTTCCCCGCATAAGGGCCATGAAAGGAGATGCATTTCCCTATGAATGAAAAAATTTTATATGTTGAACGGCATTTCTAATGGAGCGGGGATGGCCCAGCCTGGTACGGCGCAGGATTGCTAATCCTGTGGGCGTTGCCCTCGCGAGTTCAAATCTCGCTCCCCGCGCTCATTTTTTTAATTTTTTTATAAAGACAAAACCGTAGGTTGAATTAAAGAAAGCCGTCATTCGATTTAACAATACTAAATAAATTTTAAATACAAATTTGTTATTGCTTCTCATGGAAAAGGCAGAGAAGATTGTCGTGGTGGTTGCGATTTTATTGCTCTCTGTGGGTGTTGCCTCGTCCTATTATGTTAACCAGATTGAAAAGGAGAACAAGGAGCTGGCCGAGGGAAACATCATTTTGGTTGGAGATACGGAAATAAATCTGGATGAACTTTTTGAAAAATATGAGGTGAAAAATGTGGAAACCACAAAGGGAAATTTTACAGGAATATCTCTCTCAGCCCTAATAAATGAAACGGATATTGAGGAAAAAGATGCTCATGATTACACCGTAGTGGGAAGCGATGGATATAAACAGACGGTTTCCTGGGAGGATATGAAGAAGGGAATAATAACCGAGGAAAAGAAAACGGTCTTTCCCCATCTGCCCGGAAAATTCTGGGTGAAAGATATTGTAAAAATAGAGGTGAGCTAAATGAAGAAAATTTTAATGGCAACGGTATTGTTTGGCTCCATATGGGGCTTTCTGGAGTGCTCTGTTGGTGACTGGCTGCATGGCTACGACCTGAGCGTATTGATGGCAGTCATGGCCATATTTCTCATGGCATATACCCGCCGCGTCTACAACCAGCCGGGTATGCAGGCGGGCATGGCGCTGGTTGCAGCCCTGCTGCGGCATTTCAACCCCATGGGCGCATGCCTCATCTGCGCCTCCATAGCAATCTTTGTGGAGGGCGTTGCATTTGAAATAATATGGGCCCTTCCATGGAGGAATTATAAGAGTTATGCAATGAAGGCCGGCATGGGCATAATATCCTTCTACGCCATCTATACCGTTGGCTATATAGCCACCCAGATTCTGACTCCCCTTCTTACGGCAAAGTTCTACTGGAGTGATCTGACAGGGGTGATGCCTAAAATACTCTCCCATGCAACAATCGCAGGAGTAATAGGAGCATTTGCGTTGCCTGCAGCATATGCATCTCTGGATGTAAGCATAAAGGACAGGCTTTACTATCCCGTTGCAGCAGTCATAACCGCGCTTTGCTGGATAGCCGTGATTGCAGGAATATGAGGTTGCTGCTTGTTGGAAAAAAGGGCAGTGGCAAGAGTAGTTTACTCTATGAATTGTTCAAAAACTGTGATTGCGGAGGCATTGTATGCATCCCTGTTTTTGAGGAAGGAAGATTGATCGGAAAGGATGCAATCAACATGGCAAGCGGGGAAAGAAGGATATTCTGCAGAGTCAAAGGGTTAGCGGATTTTGAGGGCACCGAAACAAAAAATTACATAATAAGCAGGGAGGGAATGGATTTCGCCATCGCTTCCCTGAAAAAAGCAATGGAAAAAAATCTCATTATAATCGATGAATTCGGCGTTCTTGAGGCAAGGGAGCAGGGATTATTTGACGCAATGAAAGAGATACTTAAAAGGGAAGACAAGGATGTGATTCTGGTTGTAAGAGAGGAGCTGGAAGAAAAAATTGGTGAAAAATTTCCCTACGACTTCAAAAGAATTTACATGGGATGATGCAGGGGGAGTTTTTAATGAAAGTTAATAGCGCCCGGACCGGGATTCGAACCCGGGTCAGAGGCTTGCTGCAACCCCTTTGGGAGAGTAAAGCACCTTTTCTAAAGGGGCTTCCGCAGGCCTCCAGGATATCCAAACTACCCCATCCGGGCCTATTTCATCAACTCCACCATAGCGACTTTCTCAAATAGCAAATCAAAATAAAAAGATTTGTCCACTGTTTGCATCTCCTGCTCTTCCACAAAGTAAAGAAGTTTTTCCATGGAGGGCTCAAGAACTTTATCATCCACCTCGAGACCCAGTTCTTTTACTATTTCCACCGCCTTTTTTTCGTCTAAATTAAAAAATATGAAGGCGTATTCGCCCTCCACCCTGGCCCCCATGAATTCTATGGCCTCCTTTATCTGCCTTTTTGTGGATGCGTAAAGCATCGTCTCCATTCCAATGCTCCTGCTTTTGTTTCTTCCTTCATGGAACGCCCGCCTTGCATGCTCATATGCCACCTCCAGATGCTCCCTTCCGCATACTCTGGCGGCATTCAGAATCTGGGCTTCGCTGTCATGCTTTTTTATGATTTCCAAAGCACGCTCCACATCCATTCTTCCTCTTGCTCCCACCACTATCATCATATCTGCTCCTTTATCTGCTCTGCTATCCTTTTCCCTATGCCGGGAAGGGAGGCAAGGCGTTCCACACTCGCTTTACGCAACATCTCCACACTCCTGAATCCATTTTTATACAAAATCCTTGCCCTCACCCTTCCTATGCCCCTCAGAGTCACAAGATTAAGCAACTCCTCCCTGCATCCGTGCTTCACCCTCAGTTTGAGTTTGGATAGCATGGAAACAACATCAAAATTGAATAATCTCGCCAGCTCCTGCATGGCATGTAACAGCCACTCCGCCGTTTCCACTTTGGCGTGAATATCGCCCGGTCCCACCTGATATTTCATAATGATTTCATCCTCCTTCCTTTCGTTTATCCAGTCCTCCAGGAGGCAGGCGGTTTTCACCTCCGAGAGGAAAAAATCATAATCCGCCATGGAGGAGGCAACCAGAATTTTCTCCTCATTGGCCTTCTGCTCCACCCATTCATCCTTTCTACCGAGATAGAGGCATCTCATGTCTGGAGTGGCGCATATGGCATGGAGATAGGAGAACTCGCTTCCTCTCTTTCCTTCCAGCGCTTCCCTCATTATGAGGGCGGAGAGTGGGTCAAGATAGAGGGTCATGGTTTTGTATCCAAACAGCGTGGCCTTCCATCTTTCCCCTCTGCTCTCTATGAACTCATTCCTTTCAAGAAAATCCAGTATCTCCCATATCCTCTCCTCGGGCACAGTCCCTATATTCTGAGCATAGAAGGTTTTTGAAAGAAATGTGTTTATTTCCTCCCAGGTGACGGCAAATCCCGTTGCTATCAAAGCGAGGAGATGCATTCTCAGGGCTGGCTCGGAGGCAAGTTTCGAGAAAATTGGCTCCGTATCTGCCATCAAATAATCATTCCACAATCTCTCCATCTCCATCTCGCTCTTTGCCATCAGAATGGCCTCCCCCACCTCATCATATCCCGGTCTGCCCGCACGGCCCATCATCTGCTTTATCTCCATCACCGGAATGGGCTGCATGTAGCCGTCCATCTGCGAATATCTCCACAAATTGTTTATTATCACCCTCCTCGCCGGCGTATTAACACCCGCCGCCAGAGTGGGGGTGGCAACTATGCATTTTATCATGCCCTTCCTGAAATTTTTCTCCACATATCTCCTCATTCTGTTGTCCAGCCCCGCGTGGTGGAACGCCACCCCATGCACTATGCAGGAGGCAAGGCGTCTTGCCAGCAGATTGCCCTCTTCCTCCTCCATTTTCGCCGCCAGTTCCTCCAGTTCATCCTTTACTTCATCTATGTAGCGGGACGCAACACCCTTCAACCTTTCCGCCATACTCTGAGCATTTTTCCTTGTGCTCACAAAGACGAGGGCCTGTCCTCCCTCCTGCAGCACATCCTCCACAAGCCCCTCCACCCCTCCCCTCCCTATCTCTTTACTTCCGTTGTCCAGAAAATGGATTTTTCTTCCCATCAGCACCCCTTGCCTTAAAGGTACGGGCCTCCAGTCAGATTGCACCAGCACCGCATTCAGCCATTCCGCAATCTCATCGGCATTCTTTATGGTGGCAGAAAGGGCTATGATTTGCACGCTCTGAAACAGCATGAACTTGGCAAGGTTGACTTCCATTGTGGGACCGCGGGAAAGATCATTGATGAGATGCACCTCATCCGCAACCACCACTCCCACCTCCCCCAGCCAGCCCGCTCCATGTCTGAGCAACGAATCCGCCTTCTCGCTTGTGCAGACTATTATATCATACCTTGCCAGATATTCCCCGCTCCCCTCCAGGTCTCCAACGGAGATTCCCACCTTTATTCCGATTTCCTCAAATTCCTTCAAATCCTCATACTTCTCCCATGCGAGGGCGCGGAGGGGCACAATATACATGCTCTTCCTTCCCTTCAATGCCGCCTCCAGCACCGCAATATATGCTACCAGACTCTTCCCGGATGCCGTGGGGACTGCCATCACCACATTCCTTCCATCCAGAACGTGGGGAACTGCCTCCGCCTGAGGAGGATATAGTTCCACGAATCCCTTTCTCTGCAAAATCTCCTTTATTCTGTCATCTATGGAAAGTTCATCAATTCTCATTTCCATAACAATAACTGGAGGGGATAAAAAATCTTTGCAGGTGAAAATAGAAAGTTTAATAAGCACACTTAAAATACTCATATCATGCCAGTAGGGTTTGTTTTGATATCGACTGCACCGGCAAAAGAGCATCAAGTGTATAACGAGCTCCTGAAGATAAAGGAGATTGTGGAACTGCATCCCCTTTTTGGGGAATACGATTTAATCGCCAAGGTGGATGCCAAAGATCTGGAGGATTTGGGAAAGATAGTGGTGGAGAAGATACGCTCCATTGATGGTGTCGCGGACACCAAAACCTTGACTGGCACAAAATTTTAAGGAGGTGAAAAAATATGGAAGAAATAGTGATGGACCTGTTTGTGAGCATGCTTTTACTCGTGATGGCAATCGGAACCATACTGGCAGGGGGCTTTACCATATACTTCGGCTCCGGCAAGAGCAGGGCAGTGGGAAGCATTTTGTTTCTGATAGGCATAATCGTGGCACTGATATTCTACAACTACAGCGCCGCCACGCCCATATGGGGCGAGGCCATGTGGGACTGGGATGTGGTGGTACAGGGAGTGGCAGCCATAATAGGAGGTATAATAGGAGCAGCGATTGCCCTGGGAATATTCCTGGCAGGAATAATGAAGGCGTAAAATCAGCAAATCTCTTCCTTCAACATTTTTTCTTTTTTTATGAATGAACATATTCTGCATATCTCTTCAACCACATCTCCCCCGTTAATGAGAACATCCGCGGATTTTTCTATTTCCTTCATTATCCTGGGGTCAAATTTGTTTCTCGACCCCCTCTTATCGGATAAATACTGGGAGATGGCCGCATCACTCACCCCCAGCATACTCGCCACCTCCCTCTGACTGAGTCCCTTTCTGTGCAGTGCCTCAGCCAGATGCTTTCGTATGCATGGCAGAACATTCCATACAATGTATTCGCAGGGGGTTTTTTTCATGCCATAATAAAGGGTGCTGCCTTAAAAAAGTAATGCTATTTTTTCTCTCTCCACAGCCCTATGTAGCCGCACTCCTGGCATTCGTATGCATCCGCCTCCTTCACCCAGGCGGGTATCTTTATGAAGGGTATGTCTGGAATCTCCGCCCCGGATGCTGTTTTCACCATCTTTCCTCCGCATGCAGGACATTTCTTTTCCATGAAGGTAATGGGAATGGTAAAGATAAACATTTTGGGAAACTAATTCATGAATGATTGAAAAATACATCATACAGAAATTAATTTGTATGATGGGGGGCCCTATCGAAATAATTAATAATAAAAACATCATTCACTCAACATGACCGACAATTACGAGGAGTGGAGGAAGAATTTTAAGTGGGACGTGCCGGAATATTATTCCATAGCGGATGTGGTGGATGAGCATGCAAAGGATGCGAACAAGATAGCCCTCTACTGGGAGGATGCGGATGGAAGGGAAAGAAAGGTTACCTATAGAGAGCTGAGCGAGGAATCGAACAGGGTGGGAAATCTGCTGAGGAGCATGGGGATGAAGAAGGGAGACAGGGCCCTTGTAATAATGCCCCGTATCCCAGAGGTTGTCGCCTCCCAGCTTGGCATTTTTAAGATTGGTGGAATAGTCGTTCCATGCCCTGACATGCTGAGGGCAAAGGATATAGAATACAGGGCAAACAACTGTCAGGCGAAGACGATAATTGCCTCCATTGACTCCACGGAGCATGTTGATGAGGTGAGGGAAAAACTGGCGGTGGAGAATTACATCGTTGTTGGAGGAGAGAAGGACGGATGGGTGAGTTATGAGAAGGAGGTTCCCAAGCAGTCCAGAAATCTGGAGAAGGAGAAAATCAAATCAACGGACATAATGACCATAAATTATACTTCAGGCACAACAGGAGAGCCCAAGGGAGTGATGCACGACCACAAATGGATATACTGCCTTTCCAAGACCAATGCGGTTTACTGGTGGAATGCAAAGCCCGACGAGGTGCTATGGGCTACAACATCCCCCGGATGGGCAAAGTGGTTCTGGAGTCCCATAGGCGTAGCCCTCGCCACAGGAGCGAGTGAGGTGCTTTACAACGGAAGATTCAACCCCTCAAAGTTTCTCAAACTGGCCGAGAAATACAAGGTGAACAGGCTGTGCGCCACCCCCACGGAATACCGCCTGTGGGCCCAGGAAGATCTGGAGGCATACGATTTGAGCCATATGAAGAAATTCCTGAGTGCTGGAGAAGCGTTGAACAGAGAGGTGATAGACAGATTCTACAAGGCATATGGAGCGCTTATATACGATGGCTATGGCCAGACGGAGACAAGCGGCCTGGTATGCAACTACGACGGCATAGAAGTCAAACCCGGCTCCATGGGCAAGCCCATGCCCGGCGCAGACATAAAACTGGTGGATGAAAATGGTAATGAGGTGCCCATTGGCCAGGTAGGTCAGATAGCTGTCCCCATAACCCATCCCGGCCTGATGGTGGGGTACTGGAACGGCAAGATGCTTGAGGAGATTGCCGTCAACGGGCTATATCTCACAGGAGATCTCGCAAGAATGGATGAGAACGGCTATTTATGGTTTGAGGGAAGGGCCGATGACGTCATAAAATCATCGGGCTACAGAATCGGACCCTTTGAGGTGGAAGATGCATTGGTGAAACACCCCGCGGTGGTGGAGGCGGCGGTGGTGGCGTCGCCGGATAAGATAAGGGGCAACATAGTGAAGGCCTTTGTGGTGCTGGCGGAGGGCTATGAAGGGAGCGATGAACTGGTGAAGGAACTGCAGAACTTTGTGAAGGAGATAACGGCTCCGTATAAATATCCAAGGGAAATAGAGTTTGTGAAGGAGCTGCCAAAGACCATAAGCGGAAAGATAAGGAGAGTTGAGTTAAGGGAAATGGAGAGAAAGAGGAAAATGGAGATGTGGGAGAAGGAGGGGAATTAATCCCTCTTTTTCCTTCTTAATTTTTTAAAAATAAACCACTGGGTTTCATCCCATATTTTATAGGGTATCCATACCTTTTTAACCTTCATTCCAGCTTCCCCACAGCCTCCTCTGCTTTTTCAAGCAGCATTCCATGGTGGAGGAGGAGAGCAATTCTCTCTATATCCCCATACATTGCCCTGTCTCTGGCAAGAGTTTTCACATGCTTTCTTATAAGGCCATGAACGGCCATTATGGGGGGCGAGGAATTCATGCCAATTAAATCAATCGCCTGCGACGCCACAATATATTCTATGCTCACCACCCTCTCCGCATTCTCCAGAATCTGCATGCACTTTCTTGCCCCCACGCTCCCCATGGACTGATAATCCTCCTGGTTGGCTGACGTTGGTATGGAATCGACGCTCGCCGGATATGCCATGCTTTTATTCTCACTTGTTAGAGAGGCGGCGGTGTACTGAAGAATCATCATGCCGGAATTCAAGCCAGGCTCCTTGGCCAAGAAGGGGGGCAATTCAGAAAGTTTCTCATCCAGCATTCTGGCTATACGGCGTTCGGAAAAACTGGATATTTTTGTCAGCACTATATTCAGCATGTCCATGGCGAGGGCAACGGGTTCGCCATGAAAATTGCCCCCTGAGATGACATCGCCATCAAAGATGAGGGGGTTGTCGGTGGCGGAGTTTATCTCCACCTGGAGTATATGATGTATGAAATCCAGTGCCTCATACATTGCCCCAAATACCTGGGGCATACATCTGAGCGAGTAGGCATCCTGTACCTTCGGGCAGTTCTTATGCGACTCCATTATCTCGCTGCCTTCGCATAATTTCCATAAATTCTTCGCCACCTTTATCTGCCCCTCATATGGGCGAGCCTTCGCAATTTCCTCCCTGAATGCCTGCCTCGTTCCCTTTAATGCTTCCAGAGACATCACACCCGCCACCTGAGCATTTTTTATCAGATTTACCGCATCATGGTAGCAGAGGCAAAGCACGGCCGTCATGAACTGCGTTCCATTTATGAGCGCTATGCCCTCCTTGGCTTCAAGGGAAAGAGGCTCCATGCCCAGCTTTTCCATCACCTCCATGGACGCCATTCTTTTGCCCTCATAAAATGCCTCTCCCTCACCCATTAAAGAGAGGGCAACATGGGCGAGCTGCACCAAATCGCCGCTGGCTCCCACAGAGCCCTGAGAAGGCACATAGGGGTAAAATCTTTTGTTCAGCGCCTCAGCAATTTTTTCCAAGACATCATATCTCACCCCCGACATTCCTCTGGCGAGGGAATTCAAACGGAGAAGCATTATGGCCCTCACCACCTCCTCCTTTAACGCCTCTCCTGTCCCGCATGAATGGCTTCTTATAAGATTCTCCTGCAGTTCCTTTATCCTCTCCTCCTCTATCCTTATGTTGGCAAGTTCTCCGAAGCCGGTATTGACGCCATATATGGGCTTTCCCTCCTTCAAAATTTTCTCTATGCTCTCCCTTGCCTTTTCCACCTTTTCCATAACCCTCTCATCTATCTCCACCCTTTCCCCGTATCTTGCCACTCTGATGACATCCTCCACCCTCAAATGCTCTCCATCAATCTTCATGTTCTCACTTCAGCATCGGCATTCTTATGCCAAACTTCTTTGCATTTTTGATGGCATCTTCATAACCCGCGTCGGCATGCCTCACTATCCCCAGGCCAGGATCTGTTCTGAAAACCCTCTTTATCCTCTCATCCGTCTCCTTGCTTCCATCACATACAACAACCATGCCCGCATGTGTTGATAACCCTATGCCCACACCTCCTCCATTATGAATGGAAACATTATCTGCTCCAGCCGCCGTGTTGAGTAAAGCATTCAGCAGTGGCCAGTCTGCTATTGCATCGCTTCCATCCTTCATCTTCTCTGTCTCCCTGTTGGGTGAGGCAACGCTTCCCGCATCCAGATGATCTCTTGTGATGGCAATGGGCCCTATTATTCCCTCCCTCACCATCTTATTTATCTCCAGCGCAAATTTGTCTCTTTCCCCATAACCAAGCCAGCAGACGCGGGCTGGCAGCCCCTCCCATGGTAAATTCTCCTCTGCCTTCTTAATCCAGTTGACCAGTATCTTGTTTTCGGAAAACATCTTCATTACCACCTCATCGGTTGCCAGTATATCCTCCTCATTGCCTGTAAGGGCAATCCACCTGAATGGCCCCCTACCCTCGCAGAACATCGGACGAATATAGGCGAGAACGAAGCCGGGGTAGTCGAAAGCGTTCTTCACCCCTGCTTCATATGCCTGCCCTCTTAAATTGTTTCCATAGTCGAAAACCACCGCCCCTCTTTTCTGAAATTCCAGCATTGCCTTGCAGTGCTCCGCCATGGATTTCATTGCCATCTCCTTATATTTCTCCGGCTCCTCTTCCCGCAATTCAAAGGCCTCATGCAGATTGTCGCCATAGTAGCCAGCAGGCACATAACCATTGAGGGCATCATGGGCAGAAGTTTGATCAGTAACCACATCTGGAGTAATTCCACGCCTCACCAATTCAGGATGCACATCTGCGCAGTTTCCCAGCAGGCCCACGGAATATCCCATGCCCTCCTCCTTGGCATTCTTCACAATCTCCAGTGCCTCATCCAAGTCGGTAACCATCTCATCGCAGTAGCCCGCCTCAATCCTTCTCTTTATCCTGGCCTCATCGCATTCCACCACCAGGGCGGCGCCACCATTCATTTTTATTGCCAGCGGCTGCGCTCCCCCCATTCCTCCCAGGCCGCCGGAGAGCACAAATTTACCCTTCAGCGTTCCATCAAAATGTTTCCTTGCCAGTGCGGCGAAGGTTTCGTAGGTCCCCTGTATGATACCCTGCGTGCCTATGTAGCACCAGGAGCCGGCGGTCATCTGCCCGTACATTATCAGGCCCAGGTCTTCCAGTTCATAGAATGTCTCCCAGTTGCTCCACTTTGGCACAAGATTGGAATTGGCGATTAGAACGACGGGGGCATCCTTCCTGGTTTTGAATATGCCCACGGGCTTTCCGGACTGGACGAGCAGCGTCTCATCCTCCTCCAGTTCCTTCAAGCTCTCCACTATTTTGTGATATGCATCCCAGTTCCTCGCCGCCTTTCCAGTGCCGCCATAAACAATGAGTTTTTCCGGCATCTCTGCATTCTCAAGATTGTTTTCAAGCATCCTCAGAATTCCTTCCTGCCTCCACCCCTTGCAGCGCAAACTTTTGCCACGAGCAGCCCTGATTTTCATGAAAGAAAAATGAATATGGGATAAAAAAGGTTTTGTGCGGCACAAAAACTTTTTTTACAAAATCTCGTTGTATGTTGGATAAAATGAGAAAACCATTGTTAGCCCTACTCCTTTTTGCCCTTGTTTTTTCACTGCCACTTTTTTCTACAATGGGTAAAGAGGAGGGAAAATTTATTGGAGCTGGAAACGGAAGAACACTTTATGTTGGCGGCGATGGGCCGGGCAACTATTCAACCATACAGGAAGCGTTGAACCATGCGGAGGATGGAGATACAATTTTTGTATATTCCGGATATTATAAAACGAAGGGATATATGATTTCCATATTCAAAAGCATCAGATTGCTTGGAGAGGACAGGGACACAACAATAATAGATAACGATAATACGCCTCTCGCCATCCAGGCAGATGGAGTAAGAATAGAAAATTTTACGATAAAGAATGGTGGCGTATATAATGATGGATTGCAGGTTAATTATGTGGAAAACATTTTTATTCATAACTGCACAGTTTCCAACAGCTATATCGGAATAAATGTTCAAGGTTCATCCAACGTTGAAATATCCCATTGCTCTCTTTTTTTCAATAACGAGAGTATCTCTATTGCATATTCTTCTCATATTCGGGTAAAAAATTGCATTTCTCATTCCAATAAGAGAGGCCTTAAAATAAGTAACTCTGTAGATTCCAGCGTACACAACTGTGATTTTAAGGGGGAAGGTGTTTTAATAACAGGGGATGTGGAAGAGATAAACCAGTTCATCGTGGATATGGAGAATAATTATGTCAATGGGAAACCATTGCTCTATTATCATGGGGAAAGCAATGTTGTTTTAGATGGAACAGATGCGGGAGAGATTATAATAGTGGATTGTAAAAATTTTGAGATTAAAAACATGGATATATCCAACACAGATGTGGGGATAGAAATTATAAAAGGAGAAAGAATGATGATTTCCAATTGCAGTTTTCATCACAACAACTATAGAGGGATAGAGGGGGGATATATTTTTAATAGCCATATATCAAACTGCGGAGTTTACGACAATGGCCAGGAAGGCATCCAACTATCATATGCCAGAGACAATGTAATAAATGATTGCAATGTTTATCTCAATGGTGGCACGGGAATAGTATTATCTGACTCTTACAATACTCTGATATCCTATTGTAGTATATATGGGAATACCATGCATGGCATTTCCATTGTTTCCCTCTCTTCTAATGAAAAAAATAACATTTCATATTGTGACATTCATGATAATGAAAACGGCATTTCCATTTTTTATTCATCTGGCAACGTGATTTACAATAACAATATTTCATCCAATAACATTGGCATATCCCTGTGGGGCGGAAGTAAATATAATATTATACGAAGATGCAACATTCATTCCAATCATGAGGGTGTGGAGATAGGGATGTATCTTATCGAAATATTTCTGATACATGCCCCCATGGCTATGGAGGATGTGATATACCAAAACAACTTCATTGACAACGATATACATGCCTATTTCTTTAACGTCTGCCACATTACATGGGACTCCAATTACTGGGACGACTGGAAGGGATACGGGAGGAAAATTATAAGAGGAGATATTTTAACATTGTACGTGCCAATCCTTCCATTGATAAACTTCGACAAAAATCCAGCAGAGGAGCCGTGGTGATCGCTACATCTTCACCATTCTCCTTGCCTTGGGGATCAGATTCTCCACATAGCCATCCCGCAATATGCCTGTGCCCATGATATCATCTCCGCACTTAACAATGACGAAGTTGTGCATTTCCGCCTCTATTAGTTCATCCGGCACCACATCATAACCCTGCATGAATTTTTTTGCCTCCTCTTTGTTTATAACAACAACATTCTTTCTTGCCTTTTTGCCGACAATCATCGCCCCTTCAATGCTCAACTTTATTTTGTTATTTCTCTTAAGTTTCCCGAAGTATATGCCTATTCTGTAGCATCTTTTCAAAACATCGAAGATGGAGAAGTTTATGGATGGCGATGCAAGCCATATTTTTTCCTCGGCCGTCATGAAAATATTGTAGTCCTGCAGGGCAATCCTGCATCCGTAGTTTTTCTCCAGCAGCTCCTCCAGTGCCTTCTTCTCCTTCCTTCCTAACACTTTCTCAATCTGCATATGAAAAATCCCTCCGTTAGATTGTCTTGAGGCCATACCCTTATTGCTTTAGAAGCCCATTCGTAGGTCTTGCCATTCCACTCCTTTATTCCCTCCCTCGTCTTTATCCCCTTCAGATGTACTTTCTCCACCTCCATATTGAAACGATGTATGGCATAGTCAATAACATCCTCATTCTCCTCCGGCTCTATGGAACATGTGGAATATACCAGCACCCCTCCTTCATCGAGCATCCTGCATGCCGCCCCCATGAGCGCCTTCTGCAGGGAACCCATGTACCTTATTCTTCCGTAATTCCACTTCTCCAGCAATCTTTTGTCCTTTATGATTTTCCCGCTTGCTGTGCATGGAGCGTCCATCAGCACCTTATCCACCTTTATTCCAATCCTGTCCATATATCTGCCGTCGTAGCTTGTTACGATGCAGTTGGTGGCCATTGCCCTCTGGATATTATGCGTCAGCGCCTTAAGGCGTATGGGATTGACATCGTTGGCTATTATTATGCCGCCATTCTCCATCATCATGGCCATCTGCGTTGTCTTGCTTCCCGGAGCGGCGCACATATCCAGCACCATTTCCTCCTCCGGTTGCAAGGCGAGGGGAGGAAGCATGCTCGCCGCCTCCTGTATGTGATAATAGCCAAGGTAATATTCTCTGTTCTTTGAGATATCATCACCCTTTATGAAAAGGCCATTTTCATACCAGGGCATTTCCCGTACTTCATATCTCCCCTGCAACCTCTCCATCAGCGCCTCCTTTTCTATCTTTAAGGTGTTCACCCTTATGCTCTTCCATTCCTGCTCCGCCTTCATGAAGGCATCCGCATCGGGAATCATGCTGGCAAGGCGTTCATAAAACACATGATTAAAAAGGGATGGCTATAAATATTTGGCTGCACTCAGCGGAAAAAGATAAGATATGCCATCGCGCTGCTTATGAGAAAATAGGGTATGGAATATTTATGGAAATTAAGCCAAGTTCTTGCATCCCTTGCCAACCTCAATGCTATGATATTGGCGAGGGAGGCGATGACAAGGCCGTTTCCTCCAACATTCACACCATATGCGATGGCCTTCCATTGGTGGGATATTTCCGCCACAAATATGCTGGCCGGCACATTGCTCATCATCTGGGAAAGGGAGGCGGAGAGAACAAAGATTCCAGATGGGTTCGCCGCATCAATGCTTTCCATTATGTTCCGCATCGCCTCCATCTCCGTGAGCAATCGAAAATCGATGAACATGATGAGGAAGAGAAGGAGGAGAAACCAGTCCATCTCAAGAAATGTTCTCCTGGAAAATGAAAGATATATGAGGATTACGGCAGCAAAAGCGTAATACTCCCATCCCATTCTGAGGGAGAAAACATAGGCTGCAAGGAGAAGAAGGGAGGGAAAAAACATTCTCCGGCTGTATTTCCTTTCCTCCACTCCGTGAAAATCTATCTTCTTGGACGGGAATGCCATCATGACAAAGGCAAGGAGGAGGATGAAGAGAAGAAGGAAGAGAGGAAGCATCTCCGCAATGAATTTTAGAAATGTTAAACCCCACTGATGCCATAGGAAAAGATTCTGCGGATTCCCTATGGGGGTGAGGAGGGAGCCCACATTGACCGCCATGGCCTCAAAGATAATAAGTTTTCCCACATCCTTTTTCATTATCTCCTGGAGGGAAAGGGTGAGGGGAACAACGATGAAGAGGGCAATATCATTTGTGAGAAAGGATGAAAGAAGGCATGAAAGCAATACGAGATAGAAGGCCAGTTTCCTCTCATCGCCCATTCTTTCCAGAATTTTTGCAGCAACGGCACGGAAATATCCACTCTCCTCTATGGATGTGGTTATTATGAGGAGGCCGGCAAGTGATGCCAAGGTGCTCCATTCAACTAAGATAGGGTAGCGTATTAATTTTTCAGGATGGACAATGGTAAGAAAAAGGAGAAGAATCAGAAATGGCAGCAGAAGAAAAACGTCTGATGGTAATCTGGAATCTTTCATGCCTGCATCATCCCTCGCAAACACACTCTGTATCGGGTTTTGGCATATATACTGTTGGGCTTTTCTTTCCCATAAATGGAGGCAGGGGGAGGGGAATGATATTAAAAAGAGGGAGACCATCTCTCCCTCCCCTCTCAAAAAGGCATCTGCCTTTATATAAATCCTCTGAGGCAATCATCGAACTTTATGGAACATTCCTCGAATTATCCAGGGATTTTAGAAATTCGTTTGCCTTCCTGAGCACATTTCTGTCATTATCGAAGGTTATTCTTTTCAATGCATCCTCATACTCCAGCCACTCATGGGCCGTATGCTCGAAGGAGAGGCGAACTTTCATGGTGTCACTCTCCACCAGAAAATACACCACCTCCTTGTAGATTCTCTTTCCCTCCTTGGTGTAGAAATAACTTATCTTCTCCCTGAAACCATCTATTTTTTTAAGATGTTCCCGCCCTATGCCCGTTTCCTCCATCACCTCCCTCCATAGTGTTTCCTCCTCGCTTTCTCCCTCCTCCATATGCCCCTTCACGAATCCCCAGTGGCCCCATCCGTATTTCAGCAGAAGATATTTTTTTCCATGAAATATGACGGCCCCGCAGCTCCTCTCCGTCATCCCACCTCCCGCAGCAACTTCTCTCCCGCCTTTCTGTATTCCTCCCCCTCCGCCTCCAGCAGCTTTTTAACATAGGGGGCGAGATGTTTTCCAAACTCTCTCTCCATCTCATTGTACTTCCATTCCTCGCCGCCCACTCCCATGGCGAGGGTGAAGGCGTAGGAGACGGCCTTTTTCTTCACATCCCCTCCCGCCTCCTTTATCCTCCTCATCACCCCTTCCCTTCCCTCAATCCTGTGGGCCCTCGCAAGCCCATCTATGAACTCCGCCATTTCACCTTTGCCAAGTGAGGGCATCTTATTGAGTATGCTTTCTTTCTCCTTTTCCTCATACTCCCTTCTGAGTTTTTCTACGTTGACATCGTACTTCTGAAGAAGTTTTATGGATGAGGACTGCTCCAGGATTATGGCCTTCTCCTCATATTTGAGTATCGTTTCTATAGCATCTCTCTCCCATTCCTTTGGATTGAGTTCCTCCATAAATTTCTCCATGTTATCTCCAAAACATTTTTCTCCTGCAATGAAAACCCTCTTTCTTTCCAGATACCACAGGAACTTCTCCTTATACATTCTGAAAAACTTCTCATCCGATATCTCTCCCCTGATGTAATGCTCGGCATACATCCTCTCCTTTCTCACCTCCTCCTCCGCCTCCCTGACACTGCACACAGGGCAATCATTCATGCATTTGAATTTCTTTAGCCTCACATCCACCTCCACCTCTTTCTCAAAATCCGGATAATGGAAGTAGTGCTTCATGAGGGCGATGGAGTTTGCTCTTCCGCATACCCTCATCTCCCTTCCCCTCCATTTTATCACAATATGCTCCTCCTCCCTGCATTTAAATTTCTTCTCCAGGAAATCCAGAAATTCATCCGGCACATCGTCGCCACATATGAGTTTTTCGGGCAGGGAAAACAGATTTATTTTCTTCTTCCTGGCGATTTCCATGTAGGCAAGCATTCTCAGATGCGGCCTGTCCCAGTTCTGTATTCCCACAAGAATCTCATCCTTGGCCTTTCCCCTCCTCGCATAGTACACGCTTTCTCCCCCTATGTTCATGTGGGCCACATAGGGTATCTTCTGCTCCGCCAGGAGCATCGTCGCCGCCACGGCAGCCACAAACCCCTTCCTGTTTGCCGCCCTCTCCAGATTCTGCTTATTTAAACTCTTCAACTCCTTCCTTATCTTCTCAAAATAGCATCTTCTGCAGTCACCCCTGCACTCAGGAAGGAGTATCTCGGGATTTTCTTTAATCCTGTTTGCCATCTCTGTAAGTTTTTTCTCAATCTGCTTCGCTGCTATCCTCACCTTCATGGGCATAAAAATAAAGGAGGCGGGATATTTCTTTTTTTGCCTTCATGAGTCATTTTTAAAAAAATCGATATTCTTATATATGGAATAGAAACTATTTTCTCTGAGGGGATGAAAAATGGATTGGAAAAAAGTTAGTGGATGGCTATTTCTGTTAGGAATAGTAATAGCAATAATAGCAGGCCTTATATTCGGCGCAACAACAGCCGGAAAAATAGATGCCAACAAGGATTTGAAAGGAGGCCTTGAGGTGATTCTGGGACTGATTGGCTTTGTGGCAGGTATTCTTGCCATAATGGGTCTCGGAACCATAACGGAGAAGGAGATGCCCACGTTTATGATGTCGGTGATCATCATAATAGCGCTCAGCGCCGTGACAACGCTGGGAGATGTGAGATGGTTTGGGCCGTATCTGGCAGGAATCGTCTATGCCCTGGGCATTTTCATAGCACCGCTGGCAGGCCTTATTGCCATAAAAGCCATCTGGGAAATAGGAAAGGACTGAGTAAAAACCCTTCTCCCTCTTTCTATATATTTTTACACTCCCTTCTGAATCCCTTTTTGCTCACTATTCCTATCTCCACCTTGCCTTCCCTGCCCTTTCTCGCCGCCTTTATTGCCTCCACTCCCATTTCCGTTGCCTTTCTGAGACCCATATTCTCCCTGTAATTCTCCTCCAGATAGGATATGGCCTCGCTCCTTCCCTCTCCCTCCGCCGTTGCCTTGTATTCCATCATGGCTCCAGAGGGATCGGTGGCGAAGAGATGGGGGCCCGAGGCATCGACGCCGCCTATCAGCAGGGCGGTGCCGAAGGGGCGGACGCCGCCATACTGGGTGTATGTTTGCTTGAAATCGCATATCTTTCTTGCCAGCGTCTTCACCTGTATCGGCTCTTCATAGGTGAGGCGATTAATCTGCGCCTCTATCCTCGCCCTCTCCACCAGAGCCCTGGCATCTGCCACCAGACCGG